>CAYJQA010000757.1:0-1750 GCA_964372065.1 uncultured Litorilinea sp. | reverse complement strand
AACTGGCGGCGGGTGCTGCGGTCCTCCTCCACCGTAAAATAGACGCCCGGCGACCGGATCAGCTGCGAAACCACCACGCGCTCGCTGCCGTTAATGATGAAGGTCGCCGAATCCGTCATCAGCGGGAAGTCGCCCATGAAGACTTCCTGCTCGCTAATCTCGCCCGTATCGCGGTTCACCAGCTTGACGGTCACCCACAGCGGGGCAGAAAAAGTGATGTCACGCTCACGACATTCGTCTTCCGGATACTTCGACTCGCCAAAATAGAAATCGCCGAAATGCAGCTCCAGATTCTTGTTAAAGCTGACAATCGGAGAAATCTCCGCAAACAACTCGCGCAGCCCATCGGTCTTGAACCAATCGAAACTGTGCAATTGCACCTCGGTCAACCGAGGCAATTCCAAAATGGCCGGGGTGCGCGCATACGACTTCCGCAACGTGCGCCCCCCCCGAGTGGGAGAGTTGGTACCATTCCCGGTTAGACTCATTGAACACTCAGCTCCTTACAACCACTAGGGACTCAACCACTATGGACGAAGCCTGTAGGCAACGGGAATCGTCAAGCGACTGTCCGTTAAATGGCAATAAGACACCAAAATAGATAGTTACTAACCAGCGACGCCGCTGCTTAAATCACTACCTACGACAGGTGTCTTGGTATATCAACGCTACAAGTTCAACGTAACAGTAGCCTACAACGTGCCCTGCAAACGCCTGGCCGCCATGCCGGCGAACCGCGCCGGCCACACCGCGCTCAAACCACCCGCCAAACACAAAAAGGATCAGGCGCCAAACCGGGGCGAAACTCGCACTTCGCTGTCCTCTCCCCTGCCGGCGCCTGATCTCCTCCCGTTTTCTTGTCGGGTCTACCGTTTCTTAACAGCCGGATCAGGCCCCGATAACACGGACGCCCTCTCCAGCCTACTTATACGTTATGACTACATATATAGCCATAACGCGAAGTATAACTCTACCATATAGCGATCCCGTTGTCAAATCCCAATTTCGGATCGCGCGTCTACACACTTAGTGTCGTTTCGGCCCTTTCGCTACGCCGCCGTCCGCCCGGTCACCAGAGGAAACCGCCGGACCGCGGCCGCACGCCGGCCCCGCTCTACCGCCTCGCCAAACGCGTGCAAAATTTTAAGGTTCCCATCTCCGCTCTTGAGGCAGCCATCATCGCATAGTCCTGCCCCATTTACCGTAAGCTAGACTGCTATATCCCAACCGTTATCCCAATTCGGGCGAACTTGGGGGTGGACACAGAGTTGGAAATCTACTATAATGTGGGACCAAATGGGGTGAAGTGGGGCGCACGACCTGGGATCGGCGACGATCCGGGGAAGTGGTGGGAAGTTAGCCGCCGCTTGGGATAACTTGGGATTCCCGCCCACACCTTACGCAGCGCAATCATCGGCGACATCCGACCGCTCCAACCAAAGGCAGACATCCTTCGTGTTCCTGGGCGAGTTCAGTCACAGTCTCGACAGCAAAGGGCGCTTGACCATCCCTGCCAAATTCCGCGACCAGTTGGCCGCCGGTTTGGTCGTCACGCGCAGCCCCCAGGACCCCTGTTTGCTGGTCATGCCGCAAGCGCGCTGGGACTTGATGGCCGAGAAGATTAACAATTTGCCCATCACCGACCCCAGTTCCGCCCTGCTGCGCCGCGCCGTGTTCACCGCCGCCGAAGATTTCAAGCCCGACAAACAGGGGCGCATCCTGATCAGCCAACGGCTGCGCGACTATGCCC
>CAYJQA010000756.1:0-2344 GCA_964372065.1 uncultured Litorilinea sp. | reverse complement strand
GGACATCACCAGATTGATGCCCATATGAATCGTCTGGCGGCTATCAGGGATCATAACGTTCCTTAACTCTCGTCCGCGGCCCTTCATTGTAGGAGAGCGTCAGGCTCCTGTCAATCAGGACGTGAAGAACGAGCAAGCGGTGCGACAAGCTTACCACCGCGAGAGGAGCGTCTCGGTCGGCTCGGCCAGGCTGCGCGCGATGCGGTCGATCAGCCGGTCCGCCACGTCGGCCTTGCTTTGCAGCGGCAGCGTCTCGGACCAGCCGTCCGCGCCCAAGAGCGTCACGCGGTTGGTGTCCACGGCAAAGCCCGCGTCGGGCGCGCTGACGTCGTTGGCGACGATGAAGTTTAGCCCTTTGCGCTCCAGCTTGGCCTGGGCATTCTGGAGCAGATCGTCGGTCTCGGCGGCAAAGCCGACCACGACCACCGGCATCCCCGCGGCGCGGCGCTGATCGGCCACGGCCAAGAGAATGTCGGGGTTGGCGACCAGTTCCACGGTGGGCACGCCGCCTTCCTTCTTGATCTTGTGGTCGGTGGGGTGGGCCGGGCGGAAATCGGCCACGGCCGCGGCCATGATCAGCACATCGGCGGCGCGCGCCTGGGTCAGCACGGCGTCGGCCATCTCCTGCGCGGTGGCGACCGGGACCAGCGTCGCGCCCGGCGGCAGCGGCAGCGTGTCCACCGTGCTGATGAGCGTCACCTCGGCCCCCGCGTCCAGCGCGGCTTGGGCCACGGCATAGCCCTGCTTGCCCGACGACCGGTTGGTGAGATAGCGCACCGGATCCACCGGCTCGCGCGTGCCGCCCGCGGTGACGACCACCCGCCGCCCGGCCAGCGCCCCGCGCCGCGTCAGCAGATAGCGCACGCGCCCCACGATCTCGGCGGGGTCGGTCAGCCGCCCCTTGCCCACCAGTCCCGACGCGAGATGGCCTGCCTCCGGGCCGACCACGGTTGCGCCGCGGGCGACGAGCGTCGCCAGGTTGGCTTGGGTGGCGGGATGGGCGAACATGCCCGCGGCCATGGCGGGCGCGACCATGACGGGGCAGGTGGCGGCCAGCGCGGTGACGCTCAGCAGGTCGTCGGCCTGGCCCAACGCCAGCTTGGCGAGCGTGTGGGCCGTGGCAGGGGCGACCAGCAGCAGGTCCGCCCCATGCGCCAGCCCCACGTGGAGCACGTGCGCCTCATGGCCCCACAGGTCGTCGTCGGTATAGGCGCGGCGGCCCGTGACCGACTGGAAGGTCAGCGGCGTGACAAACTCCGTGGCGGCGCGGGTGAGGATGGTGTCCACCTGGCTGCCCGCCTGCGCCAGCTTGGAGGCCAGGTCCGCGGCCTTGTAGGCGGCGATGCTGCCCGTGACGCCCAGGACGATGCGATTGCCCTGCAAGGGACGGTTCGGCATAGTCACTTATTCCTGATTCATGGCGTAGATCAACTGTAACCCGTCCAGCGTGAGCCACGGCGCGATGATGTCGATGACCGTGGTTTCCCCGGCGATGAGCGGGGCCAGCCCGCCCGTGCCGATGACCTTGGTCCCCGGCCCCAACTCGGCCTTGAAGCGGGCGACCATGCCCTCCACCAGCCCCACATAGCCAAAGAGCAGCCCCGACTGCATGGAGTGGACCGTGTTGCGGCCGATCACCGAAGGCGGGCGCACCAGGTCCACCTTGGGCAGCTTGGCGGCGCGCTGGGCGAGCGCGTCGGCGGCGATGCCGATGCCGGGCGCGATGGCCCCGCCCAGATATTCGCCCGCGGCGGTGATGGCCTCGAAGGTGGTGGCCGTACCAAAGTCCACGATGCAGGCCGGGCCGCCATAGTGGTGATAGGCGGCCAGCGCATCCACGATGCGGTCGGCCCCCACGGCGTCGGGGTTATCGTAGCCGATGGTGATGCCCGTCTTGTGGCGGGCGGAGACGACCAGCGGCTCGCACACCAGGTATTCGCGGCAGACTTCGGTCCAGCGGCTGGTCAGGACGGGCACGCCCGACGCGATGGCGACGCCGTCGATCTGGTCGGGCGCAACCCCGGCAAAGCCCAGCAGCCCCAGCAACTGCATGGCGAACTCGTCGGGCATCCGTTCGTGGTTGGTGGACAGCCGCCAATGCGGGCCGAGCCGCTTTCCTTCATACAGACCGAGCATGATGTTGGTGTTGCCGATGTCAATCGCAAGCAGCATGGGGCGCTCCTGGTCGCAACAATGCCAAATCCTGTCCCCAGTGTAGCGCGAGTGGGCGTCGCGGCCAAGAGGGGGAGCAGAGCGTCACACGCCACGGGGAGAATAGAGGTCGCCCGGGTGCATTTCACGTTGGGGGCGACGCAGGTGACAGTCACCTGCCGAGGTGACTGTC
>CAYJQA010000755.1:0-2356 GCA_964372065.1 uncultured Litorilinea sp. | reverse complement strand
GCGCCCCCCCCGCGCCGCCCCCCGCCCCCCCCCCCGCCCCCCCCCCCCGGGGTTGGCGTGCGCCCAGCCGGTGAAAGGAGCCGCCCCATGAGCACAAGAGGCCCGCGATGTCTACCCTGATGGCGCACGCCGCGCCGAAATCGCCCTGGACGGATTGGAAAAGACGCATCCTGCGCTCTTTGCCGTGGTATCCCTTCATCTTTGTCAACATCGTCGTCTTTTTGGTCTTTAACTTTGTGCCGTGGATCTCCATGTTCATCACGGCCTTTTATGAGACGGACCTGTTGAGCACGCGCGAGTTTGTCGGCGTCGCCAACTTCACGCGCATGATCACCGATCCGCATTTTCACCGCGCCCTGCTCAACACGGTCCAGTTTGCCCTCATGTATGTGCCCCTGTTGCTCGCCATTTCGCTGACTGTCGCGATCCTGGTCAACCGGCCGCTGTTTGGCATGCGCTTTTTCCGCATGTTGTATTTCCTGCCCAACATCACCTCCATCGCGGTGCTGGCCTTGATCTTCCGGCGCTTGCTGTCGCCCCGCCCGGATGGCCCGCTCAACTACCTGTTGGGGTTGGTGGGGGTTCCGGCGCAGACGTTTCTGGTCGACGTGAACCAGGCGCTGCCCAGCGTCGTCGCCATCAGCCTGTGGGAAGCGTTCGGCTATTACATGGTGATTTGGCTGGCCGGTCTCCAGGGCGTCCCCACCGAGCTGTATGATGCGGCGCGCGTAGACGGCGCGGACGGGTGGCGCTTGCACCGCTATGTCACCATTCCGTTGCTGCGCCCGACCGCGGCCTTTATCGTCGTGGTGTCCACCATCGGCGCGCTGCAAGTCTTCGGCTCGATCTATATTCTGACCGGGGGCGGGCCGGTGTATGCGACCACGACGGTGGCCTATCACATCTTTGGGCAAGCCTTCAACTTTGGGCGCTTTGGCTACGCCTCGGCGCTGTCCGTCTTCTTCTTGCTGCTGATCCTTGTGATCACCTGGCTGCAAGGCAAATATCTTCGCTTTGGCGAGGACGTCTACTAGGGAGCGCGGGATGACGACAGCCGAACCAACCCTCAAAGGGCCGGACGCCGCGTTGGGCCGCGCCCAGTACCGGACGCGCCGCCGGTTCCACCCCCGCGATGTCCTCCGGCATGGGCTGATCTATTTGCTCATGGTCGCGGTGGCGATCACCACGGCCGGGCCGTTTGTGATCATGTTGTCGGTCTCTTTGACCGAGAACATCCGCTTTATCACCTTTCCCATCGACCTGTTTCCCAACCCGTTCACGCTGGAGAACTTCCAGACCCTCTTTAGCAAGACCCTGGCGCTGCGCTGGCTGTTTAACAGCGTCTTTGTGGCGACGATTGCCACGCTGGGCGGCGTCATCACCTCCACCATGGCGGGGTATGCCTTTGCGCGCGGCGACTTCATCGGCAAGCGCATCATCTTCACCCTGTTCTTGGGCATCCTGATGATGCCGGACGCGGCGCTGATCGTGCCGCAGTTTATGGTGCTGTCGAGTCTCCATTTGGTGAACACCTACACCGCCCTGATCGGGCCGTGGTTTGCCTCGATCTTCGGCACGTTCCTCATGCGCCAGCAGTTTATGACCATCCCGCGCGACTATGACGACGCGGCCACCATGGACGGCGCTAACCTGTGGCAGATCTATTACTCGGTCTTGCTGCCGCAACTCAAGCCGGCCATGGCGACCCTGGCGGTGTTGCGCTTTATGGGCAACTGGAACTCGTTTGTCTATCCCATGATCGTGACCTCGCGGGCGCAGATGCTTACGCTGACGGTCGGGTTGGGCACGGTGGCGCGCTCGGGCGGCGACGCCGGGCTGGATATGGCGGGCGCGGTGCTGGGCTTCCTGCCGACCTTCCTGATCTTCGTGGTCATGCAGCGTTACATCATCCAGGGCGTCTCATTGAGCGGCGTCAAGGGGTAGGGAGAGTTCTCACGCAAAGGTGCAAAGCATAGCCGCAAAGAGCGCAAAGAGCACAAAGACCGGAGCTATGTCATGCTGAGACCGCGGGGTCGAAGCATCCCCTTCCGCCGCTTGTGTACATGAGGTGCACTTAAGGTGTACATGAGTACACACAGGGATGCAAAGCCAATAGCCCGGTCATCGTAGGTGCGGTTTCCAACCGCACGAGTCGCCCCGGCGGTTAGAAGCTGTCTGAAAAGTGTCATTCTGAGGAGCGTAGCGACGAAGAATCTCTCTGCCCAAGCGATCCTTCCAGAGGGATTCCTCGCCTGCGGCTCGGAATGACAGCCACTACACCTTACCTTTTCAGACAGTCTCTTAGGAAACCGCCGCTAGTATTATGAGACAGGCAAGAGGGAAGACCGGAACCGCC
>CAYJQA010000754.1:1477-2363 GCA_964372065.1 uncultured Litorilinea sp. | reverse complement strand
ACCCTGAACTGTGATGAACCGAACCCGAAGCTTGAGTTGGAGAAGACACCGTTCTATCTGAACACCGAGACGCGCCCCTGGATCCACGGGGGGAACACGCCACGGCGGGCGGGGGTCAATGCCTTTGGCTTTGGCGGGATCAACGCCCATGTGGTCATGCAGGAGTACACCGGCGCGCCCCAAGATGGACGCGCGACGCCGGGACGCGCCACGGCGCAAGCTGCCGCGCCTATGTCCAATCATATGCCGGCGTGGGAGAGCGAAGTCTGCATACTCGAGAGCAACACACGCGCCGGTCTGCTCCAGCGCGTTCACCAGTTGGCGACGTTCGTGGGCGCGGCGCTGACGCGGCAGGAGGCCGCGGGTGGCGGTCTGGCCGAGCCGATCCGGCTGCATGATTTGGCCTTCAGCCTGAACGGCAACCTGGGCAAAGCCGGCGCGTCGCTGCGCCTGGCCGTGGTTGCGAACTCGCTCACCGATCTGCAAGCGAAACTGGGCCGCGCCGCGCAGCGGTTGACGGATCCCGCCTGCCAGCGCATCAAGGATGTCACCGGCATCTACTTCACGTCTGAGCCGTTGGCGCGTCAGGGGAAAGTCGCCTTCCTGTTTCCAGGTGAGGGCGCGCAATATCCGAACATGCTGGCCGATCTGTGTATGCACTTTCCGGAGGTGCGGGAGTGTTTTGACCAGGCGGACCGCGTCTTCTTCAACCAACCGCGGGGCTATTTACTCAGCGACTTTCTGTTTCCGCGGCCCGCGTTTACGCCCGAGGAACGGCAGTGGGCGGAGCATCGGCTCATCCAGATGAACGGCGCGGTCGAGGCGCTGCTGACGGCCAATCAGGCCATGAACGTCCTCTTGCAGCGGCTCGGGGTCAAGCCCGATG
>CAYJQA010000754.1:0-1467 GCA_964372065.1 uncultured Litorilinea sp. | reverse complement strand
AGCCCGATGTCTATGTTGGTCACAGCACCGGCGAGTACTCGGCCATCTGGGCGGCGGGCATTCTTGACCTGAACAGCGACGCGCGCATTTCCCATTTCTGCCAGGCGCTGAACGCCTACTACGAGGAGGTTGCCGGCGAAGAAGGCGTGTCCCAGGCGGTGTTGCTGGCCGTGGGGGCCGAGCGGGACCGCGTCGAGGCGCTGGCGCGCGAAGCGGGTGGCGAGGTCTACCTGGCAATGGACAACTGTCCGCACCAGGCAGTGTTGGTGGGTGAGCGCGCGGCGGTTGAGCGGGCGACCGAACTGGTGCGGCGCGAGGGGTTTATCTACGAGCAGTTGACCTTTGACCGGGCCTATCACACCAGTCTGTTCGAGGCCTGCGCCGAGCGTCTGCGGCCCATCTTCGCCGGACTGCCCATTGAGCCGCCGCGCACGCCGATCTACTCGTGCACGACGGCCGCTCCGTACCCGACCGATCCGGAGGTCATCCGGGAATTGCTGGTTGAGCACTGGAGCCGCCCGGTGGAGTTCCGCCGCACGATTGAGACGCTCTATGCCGAAGGGGTACGCATCTTTGTGGAGGCCGGACCGCGCGGCAACTTGAGCGCCTTTCTCGAAGATATCCTGCGCGGTAAGCAGTGTTCCATCGTGCCGGCCAATGTGCAGCGGCGCACCGGGATCACGCAACTCAATCACCTGGTGGCGATCTTGGCCGTGCAGGGGGTCGATCTCGACTTGGCCTATTTGTACGCGCGGCGCGAACCGCGTCGCGTCAACTGGCTGGAGGGGGCCGATGCGCTCGCGCCCGCCGTGCGCGACGCCAGGATACCACTGCTCACCGGATGGCCGATGCTGCGCCTGCCGGATGCGGTCGTCGGGGAGCTGCGCCACGGCGCAACAGCCGACGCCAATCCTGATCGCGACGATCGGCCATACGTGGCGGACGCGGCGTCACACAGATCGCTGGAGACGGCGTGGTCAGAGCCGGACGCGCCGCAATTACCCGCAGCGGCACAGCCATCGCCCCACCTGCCCCTGCCGGACTACGCCAACGGGTCGTATTCCCCGGCGGCGAACGGTCAAGTCGCGCCGCTGCCCCAGCCGGTCCAGGCCACGGGGGACGACGAAGCGGCGGCCGCGGCGGTCATGCAGAGCTATTTGCAGACGATGGAGCAGTTTGTCGCGGTCCAAGAGCAGGTGATGCGGGCCTTTCTGACCCGCGACGCGGGCGTGGCGCTGCCGCCTGTGCCGGCGGTATCGGTCCAGGCCCCGGTCTCGGTGCAACCGGCCCCGCGGCCGCGCGACGAAGCGCCGCCGGTCGCGGCTGCGCCGCCAGTGGTGGCGGTCGTCATGCCGGAGATCGCGCCGGTCGAGGCGCCGCCCGCCGCCCCGCACGACGACCCGCGTGCCCGCATCGGCGCGCAGCTGCGGGGGCTGGTCAGCGAGCGCACCGGCTATCCGGTGGAGA
>CAYJQA010000753.1:0-2365 GCA_964372065.1 uncultured Litorilinea sp. | reverse complement strand
GCGCCAAAGAAGCGTTTGGGCGGGTAGAGGGCGGCGGGGTCAATACCACCGGAGAGCGTGCGGCCCGATGGCGGTACGGTCAGGTTGTAGGCGCGCGCCAGACGGGTGATGCTGTCCAGCAGGATGACCACATCCTTTTCGCTTTCGACCAGGCGCTTGGCGCGTTCCAGGGCCATTTCCGCCACGCGGACATGGTTTTGCACCGGCTCGTCAAAGGTGCTGCTGACCACCTCGGCGTCCACGGACCGATCCATGTCGGTGACTTCTTCCGGGCGCTCGCCGATGAGCACGACCATCAAGTGGATGTCTTTGTAGTTGGTGGTGATGCCGTTGGCGACGCGCTTGAGGATGGTCGTCTTACCCGCCTTGGGCGGGCTGACGATGAGACCACGCTGTCCGCGGCCGATGGGGGCCAAGAGGTCGATCATGCGCGTGGAGATGACATTGGCGCGCGTCTCTAGGACCATCTGCTGGTTGGGGAAGATGGGCGTCATCTTCTCAAAGGTAGGACGCCGTTTCGCCTCTTCCGGGTCAAGCCCGTTGACGGCCTCGACTTTGAGCAGCCCGTGATACTTCTCGGTGTCTTTCGGGGGGCGCACCTGGCCGACCACAAGGTCGCCGGTGCGCAGCCCAAAGCGCCGGATCTGGCTTTGGCTGACGTAGACGTCCTCCGGGCCGGGCAAGAGATGGTCGCTGCGCAGGAAGCCGATGCCGTCCTGGACGATCTCCAGGATACCGCCGCCGAAGATGTAGCCCTGACGTTCGGCGTTGGCGCGCAACAGGCGCATGACCAGGTCGTATTTTTTGATGCGCGTGTAGCCTGTGATGTCCATTGCCCGCGCCATGTCGCGCAGTTCGTCCACGCTCATGGCGTCAAGCTGAGAAATGGTCATCGCGGTGAATTGTTCTGACATTATGGTGGTCCTCTATGAATCCTCTCCAAGCGAGGGTGTTGCGAGTTAGCGGCCCCACGGCGGATACGGCAGCCGGCAGCGGACAAAACTGTCGCGCCGGACGGCTCCGATCACACCATATGATGATAGGACGTCAGCCAATAAGACGTCCTGGGGCGCGTTTGGTTATTGTTAAGTTTGTTTAAGCGTGCGCGAATATTGGTGGGTCGGGTGCGAGGTCTCGCTAGTCGTTGGGTTCGCCGAGCAGCAACCGCCCTCGACCGGATCGCCCGGCGCGCTGCCTAGCTTAAGTGCATGGCCGCAGACGATGCTGTGGCTGTGCGGTGAACACCGTTGTGCTCATGGTGTGTAATCCCGATTATGGCTTACACCAATGCAGCAACGGCGCTGATATCGCGGCGGTATTGAATTCGCTCTTGCGTTGGGCCGGAACTACCGGGCAACGCGTCCCATGGAACTGTGTTCCAAAGGAACATGAGGAATCGCCAGGGCGAATCGATGTCGTGATAATTACGTTGCAGTAGATGCAGACAGAATCGCGCTGGCAGACGTGCCGTGAGGGTTATCACACTGGAGCGTGAGGGCATTCAGCTCTTGCACCATTATAACAACGGAAGCGGCTGCCGTCAACTGCCAATCAGGCGCTGTTGTCAAGTCGATTGTATGCGTGCAAAACGGTCGGAAATCGGCGCACAATTTGGCCGGGAGCGACGGCGCTGCGCCGGATATGCGGGGAAACCACACCAACGACAGAGTCCTCTATACGCGCAAGCCGGCCAAGCCATGACGGCGCGGCTAAGGCGTCGTTCCGGTTTGGCCGGCTTGCGCGGCGCAGTGAACTACCAGTCCCACACGCCGGCGATTGCCTTTAGCTCTTCCACGTCGGTGATGGTGATGCGGCGATAGCCCAGTTCCACCAGGCCTTGCCGCTTGAAGTCGCGCAGGATGGCGCTGACGGTCTCGCGATAGGTCCCCAAATGGTCGGCCAACGATTGATGGCTGACGCCCTTGATCAGACCGTTGTCGTAGTCGCTCAGGTCGAGGAGCAACATAGCGAGGCGCTCCGGGAGCTTCTTGTAGGCGACGTCCTCCAGCCCATTTTCCACCTGGTGGAGCCGTTCGCCGTAGGTCTGCAAGAGACCCCAGCCCAAGATCGGGTACTGGATGGTCATGTTGCGGGCCTCACCGGCGGGGATCACCCAGACGG
The DNA here is from genome assembly GCA_964372065.1 of uncultured Litorilinea sp. Taxonomy (GTDB): domain Bacteria; phylum Chloroflexota; class Anaerolineae; order Caldilineales; family Caldilineaceae; genus QEUY01. The sequence goes on along the minus strand of CAYJQA010000753.1, from coordinate 244 downwards.
AAACCTTGTCGGCGGCTTCGGCATAGACGTTAGCGTCCTCCTGGGCATCCAGCGCGCCTTCGCCGAAGATCGCGCCCGGCTCCAGCGTAGCGATGACGAGACGGCGGCCCTCGTTGTTGGTGCAGACCAGGTTGACCCTGCCTTGCATAAGCATGTACATCTTGCGAGCCAGCTCTTCGGCGGTGGCGACGACGCTGCCGCGCTCGAGATGCTGGATGGAAATGACCTTGTTAAAGGCGGGGTC
>CAYJQA010000752.1:0-2369 GCA_964372065.1 uncultured Litorilinea sp. | reverse complement strand
ACCGGCCGCCAGTGCGCAATCCGCCAAGCTCGCCACCGCCGCGGCCATGACTGAGGTCGCGACTGCGGCCCCGACGGTAGCCCCGTCGCCCACGCCTGAGCCGCCCACCCCCACCGCCGCGCCGCCGCCCCTGGATGCGGACGACCAACTGGCGCGCGGGATGCGGCAGCACCGGCTGGGCGATACGGTGGCGGCGCGCGGGCTGCTCGCGCCGCTGGCGTCTAACCCGGCGCTGGAGCCGCAAACGCGCTGGACCGCACAACTCTATCTGGTCAAGGGCTATGTCACCGATGCCGAATATGGTCAGGCGTTAACCATGCTGGACCAACTGGACGCCGAGTTGGCGACGCTGGGTGGGGCCGCGCCGGAGTTTGACCCCACACTGCCCGCCAAGTCGGCTTATCTGCGCGGCGAGACGTTGGCTGCGCAGGGGCGCATGGCGGAGGCGGGCCAGGTCTTTAGCGGGCTGTTGGCGGACAACCCGGCGCTGACCGGCGCGGTCCAGACGCGGCTGGCGCAGACGTACTTGGCGCAGGGCGACGGGGCCGGCGCAGCCGTCGCCTATCGGGCCGCGGTGGACGCCGCCACCGAGACGGTGCAAAAGGTGTCGCTGCTGGAAATTCTGGCCCAGACTTATCGCGACCTGGGGCGCTATGCCGAGAGCGTGGCCGCCTATGACGAGATTCTCGCCGTGGCGGTCAACGCGCCGTACCGGGCGCTGATCCAGTATCGCGCGGGCGAGACGCTGGCCGAGGCGGGCGATGAGGCCGCCGCGATCGAACGCTGGCGCGCGGTGACGACCGAAGCGCCCACCGGCGATGTCGCGCATGATGCGTTGGTGCGTCTGGTGGAGCACGAGGCCGAGTTCGACCTCTATGACCGCGCCACGATCAACCTCAACGCGGGGTCGTGGCTGCCCGCGATCAACGCCTTCACGCTCTTTCTCGACGGGCTGCCCGCCGAAGACCCGCGGCTGCCCACGGCGCTGGTCGGGCTGGGGCAAGCCTATCTGGGCGCGGGCAACTACGCCGCCGCGCTCCAGGTCTTTGACCGGGTGATCGCCGAGTTTGCGAGTTGCGCCTGCTTCGGCCAAGCCTGGCTGGACAAGGCGGCCACTGAGGCGGCCCAGGGCGACCCGGTGGCCGCGCGGCGCACCTATCGCACCTTTGCCCGCGACTATGCCCAAGACCCGCTGGCCCCGGAAGCGTTGTGGCGCAGCGGGCTGTCGGCGCTGGCGACCGATAGCCCGGTGGAGGCGGTGGTCGATTTCCTGGCCCTGGCCGACGTTTTCCCGGCCAGCGCGCGCGCGCCCCAGGCGCTCTATACGGTGGGGCTGGGCACTTTGATCAAGGGCCTCTATGTGGAAAGCGCCGATGCGCTGCGCCGCTTGCAGAACGCCTATCCCGACTATCGTTGGGACGCGACGGGTTATTGGCTGGGGCGGGCGCTCCAGGCGCAAGGCGACATCACCGGCGCGCAGGCCGCCTGGCAAGCCGTCGTGGACCGCGCGCCGGACATCTACTTTGGCGTGTTGGCGGCTCAGGCCAAAGCCGGGCTGGGGATGGCGGGCGGCGCGATGGTGAGCGCCCCTAACATCGCCGCGGTGGCCGGCCCGCCCAGCCGTCTCGCGGGTGACGACGGCAGCCAAGCCTTTGCCGCGCAGTGGCTTGCCCAGTGGACGGGCGCGGACCCGACGACGCTGGCGACGCTCCCCGCCGAGGTCGCGGCGGACCCCGACTGGGCCACCGGGCGGCTGCTGGTGGAGCTGGACGAGCGCGGCGACGGGCTGGCCGCGCTGGAGCGGGTCTATGCGCGCCATCAGGACAACCCGGCCACCCTCTATGCGCTGAGCCTGGCCTATGAGCAGATGGGCGCGTACCGGCTGAGTCTGCTCGCCATGTCGCGGCTGTTGGTCCTCAGCCCGGCGGGGCTGGTGGAGAACAGCCCCATCTTTGTGCAGAAGCGCGTCTATCCGCAGCGCTTCCCGGAGTTGATCATCCCCGAAGCCGAAGCGTATGGCATCGATCCGCTGCTGTTCTTCAGCCTGATTCGCCAGGAAAGCCTGTTTGAAGAAGGCGCGCGCTCGGTGGCCGCGGCGCAAGGGTTGGCGCAGATCATCCCCAGCACGGGCCAGGAAGTAGCGGACCGCATGGGCTATCCCGGCTATGCCAACGATCTGGTCTACCGCCCCTATATCAACATCCGGTTCGGCGCGTATTATCTGGACTGGGTGCGCGACTATCTGGACGGCAATGTGATTTCGGCGATGGTCGGCTATAACGCGGGGCCGGGGCGCTCGGCGGCCTGGCGCGAGAACGCGGGCGCCGACGACGCGCTCTTTGTGGAACAGTTGACCATCGAAGAGCCGC
>CAYJQA010000751.1:0-2380 GCA_964372065.1 uncultured Litorilinea sp. | reverse complement strand
GTTGAAGGTCGCGTCATAGGCGTCGGGTGTGCTGGGAAAATCCGCTGAGCCGGTGCTGCCGGTGACGTAGGCGGTGTGACCGGTCAGCGCGACGCCATTGGCAAAGTCGTCCTTGCCGCCGCCCAGATAGGTGGCATAGGTCAGCGCGCCGCCGCCGGGCGCGAGCTTAGCCAAGAAGCCATCACGACAGTAAAAGGGGTCGGACAGCGGGCCGCACGTCCCACCGCCATAGGAGGTGTCGAACGCGGCCGGGGTGATAGGAAAATCCGCGGATTTGGTCGCCCCCACGGCATAGGCTGCGCCGTCGGTGTCCACGGCCACGCCAAAGGCGGCGTCCAGGCGGTCTCCGCCCAGATAGGTGGCATAGATCAGGTTCTGCCCATCGACGGCTAGCGCGGCCAGAAAGGCGTCGCCCATCCCGGCGTAAGTCGCATCAACTGCGCCGGTTGTCGTGGGAAAGTCGGTAGCATAGGTAGAACCACCCACCAGAACGGCCCCGTCCACATCCATCGCCAGAGCAAAGGCCGCATCCAGACCCGCGCCGCCCAGGAAAGTGGAATACTCCAGCGCCGTGGCGGTTGGGTTGAGCCGGGTGATGAAGACGTCGGACTGCTCGACGGAATTGGTCGGGTTACAGGCGCCGTCCGTCCCGCAGATTTTGTCATAGGCGTTGGCACTGACGGGGAAGTCCGGGGATGTAGTGGAGCCGGTCACGGTAGCCGCGCCGCGGTCGTCCACGACGATGGCGCGCGGCCAGTCGGTTTCATTGCCGCCCAGGAAGGTGCTGTACGCCAACTGCGTCCCGTCCGGGCTGAACTTGGCGACAAAGCCTTCCCACGACCCGCCGCCCTGGTTATCCACAACGCCGGCGGTACGCGGGAAGCTGCTGTGGTTGGTCCACCCGGTGACATAGGCCGCGCCGGCGGCGTCCACGGCCAACCCATAGACTTGATCGGTCCCGCTGCCACCCAAGAGCGTGATATAGACGGGGTCGCCGGTGGCGGGGTCCAGCCGCGCCACGAACACATCGTCGTTGCCGCGGTGGGTGGTCTGATACGCGCCGGGCGTCGTGGGGAAGTCGGCGGAATGGGCCTGGCCTGCCACATAGAGGTGGCCGTTTGGGCCAATGGCGACGACCGTCGCCGCGTCGGCGGCGGAGCCGCCCAGATAGGTGCTGTAGTGCAAGCGGGGCGCCTCCGCGCCGACGGGCGCGCTCGGCAGCACGAGGAGCATGCCCGCCGCCAGCGCCATCACGCGGCTTCCCCATCCTCGCAGTTTATCCATGCCAGCCCCCTAGGTCGTAGATGATAAGTGCGCCGCGAAGTCTCGGCGCACAGTGACGTCGTTGTTGCCTGCGGGGTAGTTCCAGTATCGCGCCGACGTGACCGCGATTCAATGGACGTGCCTTTCGATCTCCTTGCAAACGCGGAGCATCACCGGGCGCTTAGTGACAGAAACCCACGACTGCATCCGGAACTAATTCCGCAATAGTTCCTCTTGAAACAATAGAACAAATGTTCTATTGTATACATAGGCCCCCACCCCGCCGAGACGAGCGCGGCCTCACCACGGTGTACCTGGCCGGTCACTGTGGCCCACCGACGCCCGTGCGTGGGTTGGGGGTCGGCCGCGACGCCGGCGCGACAGGTGTCCAGACAAGGCAGGCAGGAAGGTCACGGTCAGGGATCATGGGCGACAACGAACCAATCTGGGCACGACAGCCGGATGAACCGGAACGCTGGTATGGCCGCTTCGAGCTATACCGGATCTTGGGGCCTAACCGCTCTCTGGACAGGGCCTTCCGTTTGACCGCGCAGTTGGCCGGGCTGACGGCACAGCGCGCCAACTCCCACTGGCGACAGATCGCGCGGCGCTGGGATTGGGAGGCGCGGGCCACCGCATGGGATGCCGCCGAAGCCGTACGCCGGCATGATCTGCATGCCACGCACGGCCTTGATCCCCTGGCCCAGCGGCTGGCTATGGTAGATGAGTTGTTGCAGGCCGTCCATGCCGTGCTGCTCAACGCCGATCTGCGCGATATGAACAAGGAGGAGGCGCGGCGCAACCTGCCGACCTTGCGCGTCTTCTTCCGCGACCTGTTGGCCGCCCACCGCGACGAGAGCGACCGCGCGCAAACCGCCGGCGGGGCGAACGCGGAAGTCATCCCCTTTAGCGCCGACGAGCTACGCGCGGCGCAGGGGGAGCTGGCGCGCTGGCGTGCGCTGTGGGAGGGCGCACCGCCGGACGACGGCGCACCGCTGCAAACGCTGCGCGATCTGCTGGTCACGCTCTACCCCGACGAGGCGAGCATCCGCCGGGTGATAGCGCAGGCGCGGCTGGATGCCGCCCACATCGGCTTTAGTCCGCGCGCCGTGGATAC
>CAYJQA010000750.1:0-2388 GCA_964372065.1 uncultured Litorilinea sp. | reverse complement strand
GGCAGGCGCCGCAGGCGAGCCGGCTCGGCACGGTGTTCCAGTTGTCGGCCTGCGCCGCTTTGGCGTTGTCATGGCACTTGGAGCACATCTTCTGTCCGCCGTCGAGCATCGAAAAGCCTTTGTTGTTGAACACGACGCCGGCGTAGTTGTAGTTCTGCTTGACCAGCTCTTTGCCCTGGTGGATTTTGTGAACCAGGTTCGGGAAGTCGCCCGAAACCGCGCCGTCGGCGACATAGGTGGACGGAGTGTAGCTGTAGCTGGTAATGCCAGTGGTTGCGTTAGGCGTAGCGGTTTCCTTGAGCGCGGGGAATGCGTTTGCGGTGGAGGCTACGTTCTCACGGCCGTATTTGCGCTGGTCGGTATGGCAGACGACGCAGTATTTGGTGTCGATGCGGCCGCCGCCGTGGAAAGCGAGTTTTTCGTGGCACTCGTTGCAATTGTCTATGGAGACGACATTGCGCTGAAGGTCGGTCGCGGCGACGGGCTTCCCGGTCGCGGGGATGAAGTCGTAAATGGCGTTCACCGGGTTGGTCATCGGAACGCCGGTGGTCACCTGCACGGCGTCGGACGTGTTGGTGCCGGTGCCGGGGGCGTTGCCGGATATCTGGATCGTCAGCCGGTGCGGCAGGCTCGGATCATAGGTCAGATCGCCCAGGTCCGCGGCCGCGTTGGGCGCGGTCAGCGTCATCGCCGCGACCTCGTCCTTCACTTTGGTGATGTCGCGGTAGAAGGTGTAAGTGTAGGTGCCGTTCTTGTTGTCCACCAGCGTACCCGTATTGTCGGTGCTGGGCCGGCCGGCCGTGGCCGCGGTCGTGGTCGTCGGCACAGTGGTCACGATGTAGCTGACCCACTTGCTCGGGGAGCCGTTCGTGCCCGGAACCAGTTTGGCCAGGGAAAAAGCCAGGTTGGGATAGCTCGCAACCGTGGCGGTCGCGCTCTTCGACGTGCTGCCGAAGCCGATGATGGCGTTGCCGGCACTGTCGGTCAGCGAAAACGTGACCTTGGGCGGACTGGCGATGCTGACGCTGATGGCCGGGACGACCGGGGCAAGCGCCGCAAAAGTGGCGGCAGGCGTCGTCGACGTCAGTGTCACCGGCGCAGCGCCGGTGGGCACGGCGACGGTCGGTGCGGCTGGCGCCGCGGCGCCGCCACCTGGGGCCGGAGCCGCAGCCGTAGTATCATCACCTCCACCACCACCGCAAGCCGCCAGTGTACCGATCATCAGGGCGAGAGCGCCCCATCGCACAAGTGTGGATTTCATTGTTACCCCCAAAGTTTTAAGAATCACCGACTCGACTCCGATACAAACCTAACTAAACCATGTCCTCGAGAATCCGCTGCCTGGCTGTATGCCTGCCGTTCACGTCAAGGCTGATGGACGGACCGCTCCCTGTGCGAAGGCTACCGAAGGCCTTAATCTTTATTTTGATCTAGGTCAAATGGCCGGTGTTTGTTATGAACTATTTGCCAGCGGCTTGATCGCCCCGATAAGGCTGTCTAATCGGCGCCGACCGCACACCGGATTTCAAGGCGCGAATCATGCGCGCCGGGGCCATACCTAGGGATACAGTCCGCGCAGGTGCCGCGCTTCGAGGATGCGCCTGCAGGCGAGGGTGAAGGCCGCGGTGCGCAGCGTGACGCGCGCCTGCCCCGCCGCTTCCCACAGGGCGTTGAAGGCCTCGCCCATGATCTTGTCCAGCCTGCCGTTGACCTCGTCCTCGGTCCAGAAATAGCTGGAAATGTCCTGCACCCACTCGAAGTAGCTGACGGTCACGCCGCCGGCGTTGGCGATCACATCGGGTACCACGACGATGCCGTGCGCGGCGAGTATATCGTCGGCTTCCGGCGTGGTCGGGCCGTTCGCGCCCTCTAGCAGCAGTCGCGTGCGGATGTTGCCCGCATTGGCAGCGGTAATCTGCTGCTCCAGCGCGGCCGGGATCAGAAACTCCGATTCCAGTTCCCAGAACGCCGCGTCCGGGATCATCGTCGCGCCGGCGAACTCGGCCAGGGGCCGGCCGGCGTCCTGGTGCGCGCTCAGCTTTGCGATATCGAGCCCGGCCGGATGGTGCACCGTCCCCTCGACCGTCTGCACCGCTATCACTTTTGCGCCGGCTTGGGCGAAACAGCGCGCCGCGGCATTGCCGACATTGCCGAAGCCCTGGACGCATACGCGCGCGCCTTCCACGGCCAGGCCGATCTTGCCCGCCGCCGCGCGCCCGCACACGAACACGCCGCGCCCGGTGGCGTCGCGCCGCCCGCGGCTACCGCCCAGGGACAGGGGCTTGCCGGTGACCACCGCGGTCGAGGTCGCGCCGTGCATGATGGAATAGGTATCCATCATCCACGCCATGATCTTCTCGTTGGTGTTGACGTCCGGCGCGGGGATGT
>CAYJQA010000749.1:0-2389 GCA_964372065.1 uncultured Litorilinea sp. | reverse complement strand
GGTGCGCCGTGATAGACGGCACAGTATCCCCACCGCAGGTGGGAAGGATTCGGAGTAAATCCTTGGGTCACCCAACCAGCCTATCCCCGAAAGAGGAGAGGTCAACACAGCCTGTTGGGAAAGTGGGTAGCGAGAGAAGTCGCTGACAACGCTGACCTGCAAGACCCGCGTGACATGGCAAAGGCTAAACTGCCTGAAATCCAATCTCAGGAGGTCCCTGAGCAGGCCCACCGCTACAGCGACTAAGAGCGATGACAGTCCATGCAGTGGAGTTTCTTTGGATCGCTGCAACTCCGTGGACTGAGCCAGCGGACAATGAGTCCGACTAAGAGATGAGTGGATTGCCTACATCACGCTAGAACGTACTGCGCTGTTGAAGCACGGGATGGCCTACAGGACGCGAGTCCTATGGTCACGGAGTTCCCATAGTAGTCCGCAATGGGGAAAGCCCATCACATGGCGAAGGGGAACAGGTAACCCAAGACCCAAAACGGAAAGGTATGCGCAATGCAGAACGCCAACACGATTTTGGAGGTCTACCGAGAACGCGGCAAACAAGGACTGCCGCTGGAGCGAGTCTACCGTCAACTGTTCAACCCGTCCTTGTTCCTCAGGGCCTATGCCAACCTCTACGGCAACGCAGGGGCCATGACCAAAGGAACAACGGCGGAAACGGTGGACGGCATGTCCATAGCCAAGATTAAGCGCATCATCACACAACTGCGCGATGAACGCTATCGCTGGACACCGGTGCGACGGAAACACATTGCCAAGAAGAACGGCAAAACGCGGCCATTAGGGATTCCAACCTGGTCAGACAAACTGGTACAGGAGGTACTACGCCTCCTCCTGGAAGCCTACTATGAGCCTCAGTTTTCCGACCAGAGTCATGGATTCCGACCTGGACGCGGTTGCCATACGGCACTGCTGGATGTCACGCGTAACGGCAAGGGCACGAAGTGGTTCATCGAAGGAGACATCAAGGGATGCTTTGACAACATTGACCACACGGTCCTGTTGTCGATTCTCCGCGAACGAATCCACGATAACCGCTTGCTGCGACTCATCGAGAATCTGCTCAAGGCGGGATATTGCGAAAACTGGCGCTACTGGCCTTCCCTCAGCGGAACACCGCAAGGAGGGGTGCTTAGCCCACTGCTCGCCAATATCTACCTTGACCGGCTCGACCAATTCGTGGAAGAAACGTTGCTACCTGCCTACAACCGCGGTGACCATCGAAGGCGAAATCCAGAGTGGAACCAGACGACGTGCAAAGTGTATCGCAATCGCAAGCTTGGGCGACACGAAGAGGCACGCAAGTGGGATAAGATTCGACACGCTATCCCATCTTGTGACTCCTACGACCCCAACTTCCGACGGCTACACTATGTGCGCTATGCCGACGATTTCCTCCTCTGTTTCGCCGGACCGAAGCAGGAAGCCGAAGCCATCAAGGCCCAACTGAAGCAGTTCTTGCACGAAACGCTCAAGCTTGAACTGTCCGAAGAAAAGACCTTGATCACCCATGCTGCGACCCAGTCCGCACGGTTCCTTGGCTATGAGATTGCCAGCCAACACTGTGACACCTGGCGAGACCGGAAAAAGGCAAGGTCAGTCAATGGTGTGCTGGCTCTGTATGTGCCACGCGATGTCATCCAGACAGCTTGCGCCCGTTACATGAAACGGGGCAAACCGACCCATCGACCGGAACTGGCTGCCGATTCGGACTATGACATCGTGCGCCAGTATCAATGGCACTATGCAGGGCTGGTCAACTACTATCTGCTTGCCCACAATGTCGGCTCTTTAGGCAGAGTACGCTGGATTCTGGAGTCGTCCCTCTTGCGCACGCTGGCCAACAAGCACAAGACCAGCGTCGGCAAGCTATGGCGGAAGCACAAGAGCAAAGTGCAAACGCCTTACGGCCCCAGACGATGCGTCGTGGCTGAGATTCACCGACCGGACAAGAAGCCACTGGTGGCACGGTTTGGCGGTCTTCCACTCCGACGACAGATGAACGCAGTCCTCCGCGATGAGGTGCTGATTCGCCGGCCACGGCGGACGGAACTCATCAAACGGCTTTTGGCAAACGAGTGCGAAGTCTGCGGTTCGACGGACCAGATTGAAGTTCACCATGTACGGAAACTTGCCGACCTCCAAAAGATGGGACGCAAGCAACTACCGGACTGGGCGAAGATCATGATCATCCGACGCCGCAAGACGCTCGTACTCTGTCATCGCTGCCATACAGCGATCCATGCCGGAAAGCCGCTGCCACTTTCGGAAGGAGTTGCCGGAGAGCCGGATGATGGGAAACTATCAAGTCCGGTTCGGTGGGGGGCGGTTGGAAAAGGAGCTGCACAGCCACCTCGTCAGCCGCCTACCCGAC
>CAYJQA010000748.1:0-2407 GCA_964372065.1 uncultured Litorilinea sp. | reverse complement strand
TGAAACCGGGCAAAGCCTGATTGACACCGAAGCATTGATCAAGCGCTGGCACGGCATTGATCGGCTCGGCTACGCCATCACGCCGCGCTTTGTTCCCAGTTGCAGCGCGGCGCAATTGCACGGCGCGGGCGAACTTGCCGCCCAGTATCCCGACGTGTGGATTCAGTCCCACGCTGCCGAGAACCGGGACGAAGTCGCCTGGGTGCGCCAGCTCTACCCGCAGGCGCGCAGCTACCTCAGCGTCTATCAGCAGTTCGGCCTGCTGCGCCCGCGCGCCGTGTATGCCCACTGCATCCACATCGACGATGAAGACCGCGCGCTGCTGCGCGGCACCGGCGCTGCTGCCGCCGTCAGCCCGACCAGCAACCTGTTTCTGGGCAGCGGCTTTTTTGACCATGCGGCCGCCGACCGGGCAGGCTTTCTTTACGGCCTGGCCAGCGACGTGGGTGGCGGAACAAGTTTCAGTCCGTTTCACACCATGATGGCGGCGTATTACGTGGGCCGCGAAGGTCAGAGCAAGCGCGGCGTGTCGCTTGGGCCGCAGCACTTATGGTGGCAGCACACCGCTGGCGCGGCGCGGGCGCTGGGCCTGGAGGGCGTGGTGGGCAACCTGCTGCCCGGCTGCGAGGCCGACTTCGTGGTGCTCAACCCGCAGGCCACGCCGCTGCTGGCCCGCAAAACCGCGCAGGCCGGCAGCCTGGATGAACTGCTGTTTGCAATGATTGTGCTGGGCGACGACCGGGTGATCGAGCGGACCGTGATTTCGCAGGCCATTTAGGCCTCTAGCCCTTTCTGCTGTTGCCATAGCAGCTATCCTATTTGTAGCGTGTCATGCCGCAAAGCAGGCTTCCCGGGATACGTCACTTTCAGTTATTGCCGTATCTCAAATTGGCGGGAGTGAGCGACGGCCATGGACTGACTCCGGTCATTCAGGTTTCCCGATAGCGGTTGCTCAACGTTCGGCGTCAGCCGCGCCCGCTTGCGGGCGTCGGTTGCACGCCGCGGTTAGGCAGCGCCTATTTCTTTGCGATAACTTGCGCGAGAACAATCCGCCCCTCTTCAAGATTTCGCCGTTGATTTTGGGCCATCGCTTGAAAATCAGCTCCGAGAAGCACGTGAAATCCAAGGGCCGGCAAGCCTTCTTTACGGATCTTTTCGGCCAGTGCCACAAACCACGCGTGCGCGGCGTCGGTGGTGTCTGACCAATTGGAAACCGTGAAGCCCGTCTCCTCGAGGAGCTTACGCAACTCATCTGGCCGCACCAGGAAGCTTGTATCGGGGGTGCGCGCCCAAGGGACAGGAAAGAGAACCGGGCCTGACGGGCCGGCCAGAATATCGTAGATGGCAAGCGTGCCCCCGGGCTTTAGAACCCGGTGCATCTCCCCATACAGCCGGGTCTTATCTGGGATGTTCATTGCCACGTGCTCCGTCCAGACCACGTCAAATGAGGCGTCGTCGAACGGCAGGTTGGTGGCGTTGCCTTGGCGATAGTCCACCAGCTGCGCGAGGCCGATTTTGGCGGAGAGCATCGCAGCGGCGCGGCAGTATTCCTCGGTGAGGTCGATGCCAGTGACGCGGCATCCGAATTCCTTCGCGAGGCATCGCGATGTTCCGCCAACACCGCTGCCGACATCCAGTACGTGCTTTGCCGCATCGAGACCCGCAGCCCGCGCAAGCTCAAGGGTCGCTGTACGGCCGCGGATGTGGAACTCGTCGACGGGCGCCAAGTCGTCTGGGGTAAGGCGGTTTACGTCTTTACCTGCTTTTTCTAGCGCCGCCAGAATAACGTTCCCTAAATCGGAGCGGGTGTAGTGCGTCTTGATTGCTTCGTTGACTGGAGTCGGTATGGACATGAGCCCTCCGTCTGTTGCGCTGCCTAACGTAAAAATGACCGGGCCATCAACGTTCGCGGCGAAGCCGCATCCTGCTGTTGTGGGTCCACGTCGATTGATGGGATGGACTCCCCCGTCTTTTTGCGCAACAGTTGCGTACTGGTCTTCATTGGCGTGGGGAACAGTTCTTTAAAACGTAAGGAGTCCGACATGAATGCTACTACCGTTGCCGTCGATCTTGCAAAGTCTGTGTTTCAACTTGCCGTTGCCGATGAACAGTGGCGCGTGGTTGAAACACAGCGCCTGAGCCGCACCCAGTTTGAACGCTGGTTTGCCAATCGGGATGTAAGTCTGGTCATCATGGAAGCCTGCGGTTCAGCCCACCACTGGGGTCGCTGGTTGAATGGTCTTGGCATCGAGGTGCGGCTACTACCGGCCAAATACATCCGCGCTTACGTTAAACGCAACAAGACCGATGCCGCAGATGCAGCCGCTTTGCTCGAAGCCGCACGTGGCGCCAGGAGTGTGCTGCGCGCCTCCAAGGTGGCGGACAACGCTGGGCGCGAGGTTTGTGG
>CAYJQA010000747.1:0-2410 GCA_964372065.1 uncultured Litorilinea sp. | reverse complement strand
CACTTCTCCTATGCCATTCAGTGGTTTATGTTTGCGCTCATTCTGGGCGTCGGCTATGTCTTCTTTATCCGCTACCAGGAATTGCGCGAGCTTCGCATCGCAGGTAAACTCGGACAGACGGACGAGACCGACGCGGATCTCACCGGCGTGTCGCACTTGCAGGGCCACGCGTGACGACCATCGTCGCGCCGGCGCGGCTTAATCGACCCACCGCATTGCCGATCAACTAGGAGCAATCCTTTTCCATGCAATTTCGTGGCGCCCTTGTTCCACCGGCGAAGACCGCCGAATCCATACCCGGCGAAACACTGACGCGCGAGCAGGCGCTTGTCCGCTTGGCGCTGAGCGATTACCTGGCCCTCACCAAGCCGCGCATCATTTCGCTGCTGTTGATCATCACCTACGTGCCGATGTACTTGGCCGCCGCCACGCCCCCGGATGGCCTGTTGATTCTGTGGACGCTGCTGGGCGGTTTTCTCGCCGCGGGCGGGGCCAATACCATCAACCAGTTTGTGGACCGCGACATCGACCATGTGATGTTGCGTACCCGCCGACGCCCCCTCCCTGCGGGCCGCATGACGCCGCCGCAAGTGCTGGCCTTCGGCGTCGCCCTCACCGTGGTGAGCTTTGGCCTGCTCTGGTGGCAGGTCAACCTGCTGTCCGCCATCCTGGCCGTGGGCGGCAACTTCTACTACGTCTTTCTCTACACGCGCGTGCTCAAACGCACCAGCACGCAGAACATCGTGATCGGCGGCGCGGCCGGAGCCGTCCCGCCGCTGGTCGGCTGGGCCGCGGTCTCCGGCGAGATTTCGCTGCTGCCCATCTTCATGTTCATGGTCGTCTTCTACTGGACGCCGGCCCACTTCTGGGCGCTGTCCTTGCTCCGGCAGAAGGAATACAAGGCTGCCGGCGTGCCCATGCTGCCCGTGATCGTGGGCGGCCGGGCGACGCAGGTCCAGATCATCCTCTACAGCGTCTTGATGACCCTGATGGGCTGTGTGCCCGCTTTTCTCGGCCTGCTCGGCCCGGTCTACTTGGTGCAGGCGGTGGCCCTCAATGCCGTCTTTGTGTGGCAGGCCGTGGACATCTATCGCAGCCCCACCAACGCCAATATCTGGCGGCTCTACAAGTTCAGCCTGCTCTATCTGGCGCTGCTCTTTCTGGCCATGGGCATCGACCACCTTTTCTACTCAGGGGCCGGCTTAGCGGGCGACCTGGTGTTCCGCCTGCCCTTCTAGGGGCGCTCACCGCAGACGAAAAAGGGGGCCGCGGCGCATTGCCGTGGCCCCTTTTCATGCCATCAGACCGCCCTACCCGCGCGCCAACCCCGCCTTCGCAAACGCTGCGGCCAGCGTCCGATACGACAACTCGCACGCCGCCAACGGGTCGTAGCCGGGCTGACGCTGCGCCATGAGGCTCACCTCGGCGGTGATGTAGCCGTCATAGCCGTGGCGCTGCATGGTCAGCAGGTAGTCCACATAGTCAAAGTCACCCGTGCCCGGAACCATGAACTGGTAGTCCGGGTAGCGCCCGCGCTGGTCCTTCACGTGCGTGTGCACTGCATGGGGCGCCAGCGCCGCCACACTCTCCTCGGTGGTCATGCCCAAGATGTCGAAGTGACTGATGTCGAAGTTGACCTTGAGATAGGGCGACGGGGCCAGCTTCAGGATTTCCAGCATCCGGGCGGGCGTATCTACCAGCCCGTCCACATGCGGCTCCATCGCCAGCACGACCCCGCGCTGCGCGGCGTAGTCGGCCACTTGGGCCATCCGCTCGGCAAAGAGCCGGTGCTGGGCATCCCAGTCTGCCGTGCGTCCCCCGGACAGCGTATTGACATAAGGGATGCACCCGTCCTGCGCCCAGTCCACCGCCAGGTCAATCGCCTGGTGGAGCCGCGCCACGTTGGCCGCATGGGCCGCGGCGTCGCTCTCCAGCAGACTCGCATGGCCGGAGATGGCCGAGATCGTCAGCCCGGACGCGTTGACCAACTGCAAGATGCGCCGTCGCTCCGCCGCGTCCAGCGTGCTGATCTCGGTCGTCCAGCCGGGCAGCACCGTGATCTCGATCCCCTCAAAACCTAGCCGGGCGATCAACTCAACGGACTGGTCGATGGGGACGGTTGGCATCCCCCATGTGCTATAGCCGATCTTCATGCGGTCAGCCCTAGCCCTTCGTCAATGGAGTCCTGATAGCGGGTAATCCGCTCCGCCAGCACATCGTCGATGGATACCGGCTGTCCGCCCGCGGCCCCCGACTCCAGCATAGCATAGGTCACGGCGACCGAACGCGTCCCCTGCTCCAGGTCCACTTCCACCGGGCGCTCGCCCAGGATGCCGCGGCCAAAGTCGTCGTATTACACCGCGATGATCTTGCGGTCAATCTGCTCGAATGGCAGGTCATAGCGCCACAC
>CAYJQA010000746.1:0-2410 GCA_964372065.1 uncultured Litorilinea sp. | reverse complement strand
TCGGTGGGAGACGACCGCGCACCGCTGATCGTGGCGCGGGCGCTGGTGGCCCGCCTGGCGACTATCCTCGCTGCGCTGGTCCACGCTCACGCGCTGGCGGCGGCGCGTGAACGATGTGGACTATCGCGACCGGGTCAGCGTGGCGACATGGATGGTCGTCTTGAGCCTGGGCCTGGGGCAGTTGTTGGTGCTGCCCACGGCGCAGATCGGCTTCTCGGCGTTTGGCTCCCCGGTAACGATTCCTTTCACCAGTACGGTGATGGCGGCGCTATTCGCCGCGCTGATGGCCGCGGCCGGGGCCGAGAGCGTCGTCTCCGTACATCCGCTGATGATCGCCCAGCAGGGGCAAAGCGGCGTCGCGCGCCGGGTGCGACCACAAAGCTGGGGCTACTGGGCGCTGCCGATGGCGATCACCATGATCGCCGCGGTGTTGCTGCGTGAGTCGCCCAGTTCGCTCGTGCAGGTCGTGGCGCTGCTGGTCAGCGGTGGGCTGTTGGCGGCGGCGTATAATGGGTTGTATGCGACCATCGAACCGGGCCGGCCGGGGTTTCGCCGCGCCCGGCTGTGGTTGGATGCGATGGCCTACGGTTCGGCGCTGCTGCTCTTTCTGTTTGTCTATCAGACACGGGCGCGCAGTCTGGTGTCCGGGTCGCTGGTGGCGGTGACGGCCATGCTGTTGGCCGTGGAGATTCTCCGCACGACCATTGACCGCCCCGGCCTGGCGCTGACCTATGGCGGCATTATCGGCTTGATTTTGGGGCAGGTCACTTGGGCGCTCAATTACTGGGTGCTGCCCGGACTCACCGGCGGCCTGCTACTGCTGCTCATTTTCTATCTGTTGGTGGGGATCGCGCAACAGGGCTTGCAAGACCGTCTGACGCCGCGCGTGTTGATGGAGTTTGGCATCTTTGCCCTGATCGCACTGGTCCTGATTGCGCTGGTGGGGCCGGGCTTCCACTTCACTGCCGGACCCTAGCCGCGGCGTATAGCGGCTTGGGCGGCCGCGGTCAGTTTGGCAAGATTGCCCCGCCAAAGCGCCTGCTGCTGCGGGTCGCCCATGAGTTGTGTCAGCGTGTCCGTGAGCAGCCGGTTGACCGGCGTCGCCACGCCGACTTGTTCCCCTTGGCGCACCACCGCTCCGTTTAGCCAACCGATCTCGCTGCGGGTTTTGCCCCCGTGCAAATCCAGGTGCAGACTGGGCAGTTTGGTCCCGCGCGCGCCTGCTACCTGTTGGCGCAGCACGCGGTGCAAGAGCGCATCTGGCCCCCACCGGATGAGCGGGGCCAGCCATGCAAAGGGATAGCTGCCCAGGTTGACCGGCGGGATGCGCGACGCGGCCATGACCGCCAGCGTCTCGCGCCAGGCCGCGATCTCCAGCGAGACGGCCCCGGCGTCGGCCATGAGTTGGCCCGGCGGCAGGTCCGTGATGGCGCAGGCGGCGTTCGCCATCATGTTCATGAGCAGTTTGGTCCATTTGAGGCCGCGGGCGTGGGGATAGCGTTTGGCCTGGAAACCGGCGTCGAGCAAGGCTTGATGGGCGGCGGCGACGGCCTGGTCGGGCGCGCCGGCGTCCCACGGGCTGAGGCCGAGCGTATAGCTGGGGCGGTCGATGCGGATGTCGCCCGGCCCGCGCACGCTAACAGGCGTGGTCAGCGTCCCAGCGATGATGCGTTGGGAGCCAAACGCCGCGGCCAGCGCGTCTTCGTTGCCAACGCCGTTTTGCAGGCTGAGGATCGGGAAGTCTTGCGGACCCGTCGC
Organism: uncultured Litorilinea sp.; assembly: GCA_964372065.1. Classification (GTDB taxonomy): domain Bacteria; phylum Chloroflexota; class Anaerolineae; order Caldilineales; family Caldilineaceae; genus QEUY01. The sequence goes on along the minus strand of CAYJQA010000746.1, from coordinate 652 downwards.
GACCGTGCTCAACTCGGCGATGGCGGCGGCGGTGTCATAACTCTTGACGGTGAGAATGGCGAGGTCAAAGGGCGCGCCGGTCCAGGCCTGGGCGAGCGACCCCGCGGGGGTCACGGTGCGGATGCGGTGATCGCCGTGTTCGTCGGTCAGTTGCAGCCCATCGGCGGCGACGGCGGCGGCAAAGCGCGGGCGTCCGACCAGCGTCACAGACTGGCCCGCCTGGGCCAATTTGCCGCCCACCAGGCAGCCAATCGCGCCCGCGCCGATGATCAGGACGTTCATAGCAGACGCCGGGTGTCCAGGTCGTAGAGACCGTAGGCCGCGGCCAAGACTTCGATGGGGTGGCGGCTGGGGATGCTCGTGCCGTGCTCCAACTGCCAGCGGCAGGTTTCAGAGTCGCAGGCGGTGAAGCGCAGCCCGTCGCCCTGCTCGCGCACAAACTGGAATAGCTCCTCGCCCACGTCCATCGCGATGGCGTACTTCTCGGTCTTGTAGCCGTAGGTCCCGGCGATGCCGCAGCAGCGGGCGTGGCTCTCGCGCAGGTCGAGGCCGGGGATGAGGCCGAGGATCTCCAGCGCCGGTTTGCCGACGCGATGGGCGCGCTGTTGGCAGGGCGCATGGTAGGGCAGCGTGAGGGGTAGCGGGCGGAAGT
>CAYJQA010000745.1:0-2416 GCA_964372065.1 uncultured Litorilinea sp. | reverse complement strand
CCCCGGGCCGCGGGCGGGCTAAACCACCCCCACCCTCGGCCGGACGGGACTTGGACTACTTCACCATCGGCCAGATGGTGCGCCGCGCCTTGCGATAGTCCAGCAGCGTCACATCCGGGACCAGCGCGCCCGGCGTCGCCACATACAGGATCTGCTTGGCGATGGGCGCAAACCCGGCATAGAAGTGCTGCATGGACTTGACGACTAGGATTTGCTTTTGCAGCGGGTCAATCCCCACATTGGAAAAGACATGTGGGCTAAAGGTCTGGGTGCGCTTGGTGATGGCGACAATATCCAGCCCGTTCGGCCCGTGCAGCGCCACCGCGTCGCCCAGCAGACCGCTGCCCTGCCCAAAGCGCTGCGTGGCGTTAGTCGCGATCTTGCCGACCGTCACGCGCAGGTCCAGCGGGTCGCCCGACATCGGCCCCATCTTGCCGCCGATACGCAGGTCGGTAGTGACGCCTTCGCCGACTTCCATCGCCACCTGCACGGTGATCGGGTCCCAGATGCAGCCCACCGCCGCGTTGCCGATGCCGCGCTCTAACATGCGCCGCAGGAAGAACGTGGAGTCGTTGGGCGCACCGCCGCCCGCGTTGTCGCTCACATCGGCCAGCACCACCGGCCCCGGCCCTTGCAGCGCGGCGTCGAGCGCGGCGTCCATGCTCAGATAGTTGGGTTGCACCGCGTCGCGCAGCGCAAAGAACTCGTCCGCCAGTCGCCGCGCCAGCGCATCGCCCGCGGCCTTGTCATTGTCCGTCACCACCAGCACGCGCGTGCCCAGGTCTGCCACGTCGCCCCAGGGAAAGCCGTGCCCCAGCGACACGGACAGCACGCCGTCCTTGCCTTCCAGGCTGCTCATGCGGTCCACATAGGCGCGCACCGTCGGGTTGGACGTATGAAAGACGCCGATCATGCCGCAATCGGCCAGACTGGTCACCGGCTTGACCTTGCCGGCCACCGCGTCCGCGATGATCGTGAACAGTTCCACGGCGCGCTCGGGCGGGTCGGTGTGCGGATACTCCTTGTAGGTAATGACCGCGTCTGCGCTCTCCACCAGCAGTTGTGACAGATGACAGTGCAGGTCCAATTCCACGCCGATGGGCACATTGGGACCCACGATTGCGCGCGTGCGCGCCGTGATGTCACCCTCGCAGTCGTCGCACCCCTCGGAGACCATCGCGCCGTGCAGGTTGAGCAGCACCATGTCGACGGGCAGGTTGGCGTGCAGTTCGTCCAGAATCTCGTCGCGCAATTGCTCATAGACCGGCTGCAGGGTGATCCCCGCAGGCTGGGCGAACGCGCTCAAGCCCTCGACCACCGTCCAACCGCGGGCCTGCGCCATCTCCCGCCAGCGCACCGGCGGCAGCGCCAGCGACACGGGATCGGGGCCGTGCTGTCCCCCGCGCACCAGATACGATTCGGCAAAGTTCTGCATGCCCGTGAGAAAGGGCGAAAAGGTGTTGGTCTCGGTCGCCAGGGTGGCGGTAAAGACGCGCATGAAGTCTACTCCTGGGGTTGTGCCTGCTGTGTGTGAAGGATGAAAGGTGGCGGTGCGGTGTGGCGGACGCGGCATAACGAGCGACGCTCGCCTGACCGCCAACTCTCTGCCGTGACCTGCGTCCCGGCGCGAACCGCCTCCTCAGCCCGCGGCGTACTCGTCATACACGGCGCGGGCGATATGACCGAACGCCGAGTCAATGTCGAACTGGCGACGGCGGTCCGCCGCGGGGTCGCCCTTGACCGCCTTGCTGTCCCAGGCGGCAAAGACCGTGATGGCGACGTGGTTGTCGTCGCCCACATAGATGATACCCGCATCATTGCGGAAGCCGCTCAGCGTGCCCGTCTTGTGCGCGACCTTCGTCCCCGGCGGCAGAAAGCGCGGCAGCCGGTCGTTGAGCGTCTGCTTGAGCAGCACGCCCAACATCCCGTCGCACCCGGCCCGGGTGGCGGCGCGGCCCTCCCAGATCAGCGTCAACAGGTCGGTCATGTCGCGCGGGGTGCTCACGTTGTTCTCCGGCCCCCGGCTGTAGCCCGCGGCGTTCGGCGGCGGGGTGAAACTCTTGGCGGCCAGCGCCTGCGTATATTGGTCCTGCGTGGGGTCGGCGGACGGGAGGATCGACTCGAAAATGTTGCGGATGGTCATGGGCAAGAAGGTGTGGCGCAGACCCAATGCCCGCAGCGTCCCGTTGATGGCGTCCAGCCCCAGCCGGTGGATCACCATGTCGGTGGCCGTGTTGTCGGAAATGATCATCATCAACGTCAGCAGGTCGCGCACGGTGGGCGTCAGCCCGTCGTCAAAGAAGGTCAGCACACCGCTGCCCAAGTTCTTCTCGGCGACGGTCAGTTCCCAACGGTCGTCCAGCGCAAAGCGTCCCGCGTCCAACTGGCGGAAGGCCTCCACCAATACCGGAATCTT
>CAYJQA010000744.1:0-2417 GCA_964372065.1 uncultured Litorilinea sp. | reverse complement strand
CCATTATGCTGACGGTGTTGGGCTTCAATCTCTTGGGCGACGGGCTGCGCGACGCGCTCGACCCACAACTGCGCGACTGAGGCCGCGCTGCCGGAGGAGAGGAAGATGATCGCTGGTCTTGCTGCGCGTCCCTGGGATGGTCGGCCCGTTGCCTATCCCGACCCCGCGGTGGAGGTTGTCGATCCCCGCTTCCGGCCCTATGCCATCGGCAATGCGGCGGTGGAACGGCTGTGCACAGGGCTGCGCTGGGGCGAAGGGCCGGTCTGGTTTGGCGATGGGCGCTATCTGTTGTTTAGCGACATTCCCAACAACCGGGTGCTGCGCTGGGATGAAGCGACCGGGATGTCGGTCTATCTCCAGCCCTCCAACTTTGCCAACGGCCACACGCGCGACCGGCAGGGGCGGCTGATCTCCTGCGAGCACGGGACGCGGCGCATGACGCGCATCGAGCATGACGGCACGCTCACGGTGCTGATGGACACGTTTGGGGGCAAGCGGCTCAACGCGCCCAACGATGTGGTGGTCCACTCGGACGGCTCGGTGTGGTTCACCGACCCGGGCTATGGCATCATGCTGGACTACGAGGGCGAGAAGGCGGAATTCGAGCTGCGCCCGAACGTTTACCGGCTGGACCCGCAGACGGGCAAGGCAACGGTCGTCGCGGACGACTTTGACCGGCCCAATGGCCTGTGTTTCTCGCCCGACGAGTCGAAGCTCTACATTGTGGACACAGGCCAGCCGCGCACGCTCGGACATATCCGCGTCTTCGATGTGCAGGACGGCAAGATCTCCGGCGGGCAGGAGTTCGCCAGCATGACGGGCGGGTCGGCGGACGGCATCCGCACGGATGTGGACGGCAATCTGTGGGCGTCGGCGGGCTGGGGCGGCGCGGAGTTCGACGGGGTGCACTGCTTTGCGCCCGGCGGCGACCTGATCGGGCGTATCCATCTGCCGGAACCGTGCAGTAACTTGTGCTTTGGCGGGCGCAAGAAAGACCGGCTGTTCATGACGTGCGGGCAGTCGCTCTACGCGGTCTATACGGGCACGCGCGGGGCGCAGACGCCGTAACCTTTCGCCTGGCGGGCGGCGGTGTGCTGCCCGCCAGGTTTCCTGCTTCGACTTCCACCACCCCACTCGCGGTTCCCAATTGTATCTAGGGGGCGTCATGGCCAAAGAGATCGCGGTCGCGTTTGCGGGCGTCCGGCGGGCCGGTTCGTTTTTCCGCGCGTTTGAGCACCACCCGGAGACGGCCATCGTCGCGCTGTGTGATGTGGACGAACAGAACCTGGCGGAGACGGGGTGCAGCTTGGCCGCGTCCGGCGGCGTCGCCCCGCAACTCTTTACCGTCTACGAAAAGATGCTGGACGTGGCGCGGCCCGATGTGGTGGTGGTCGCCACGCCCATGCAGTTTCACGCGGCGCAGTCCATCGCCGCGCTGCAGCGAGACATCCACGTGCTGTGTGAGGTGACGGCGTGCGTCAGTCTGGACGAGGCGGCATGGCTCGTACAGGCGGCGCGGCGCAGCCAGGCCGTCTACATGATGGCGGAGAACTACATCTATCGCAAAGAGTCGGCGCTGGTGCAGGCGATGGTCGAGGCCGGGCTGTTTGGCGAGGTCTATTACGCCGAAGGCGAGTATCTGCACGAGTTGTCGGCGCTGCACCACACGGCGACGGGCCAACCGACGTGGCGGTATTACTGGCAGGTGGGCGTCAACGGCTGCACCTATCCGACGCACAGCCTGGGGCCGTGTCTGCAATGGATCAAGGAGCGGCCCAGCACGATCGCCTGCATCGGCACGGGGCGGTGGACCGACCCCGAACACGCGCTGGAGGACACGGTGCTGCTGCTGTGCAAGACGGCGACGGGCAAGCTGATGCGAGTTCGCGTAGACATGCTTTCGCGGCGGCCCCATGCCATGACCAACTACAGCCTGCAAGGGACAAAAGGCGCGTATGAGAGCCGCCGCCGGCCCGGCGAGGAAAGTTGGGTGTGGGTGGCGGATCGCTGTCCTGACGCCAATACTTGGGTTCCACTCCGCGAGTTTGAGGACGAGTTCTTGCCGGAATACTGGCGCAACCCGCCCGAGGCCGCGCTCCAGTCGGGGCATGGCGGCGGCGACTACTTCGAGGTGATGGACTTCGTGGATGCGGTGCAGGGGCGCAAGCCGCCCACCATCGGCATCGACGCGGCCATGGATATGACGCTGCCGGGTCTGATCAGCCAGGAGAGCATTCGCCGCGGGGGCGCGTGGCTGCCGGTGCCGGATACGCGGACATGGTGAAAGGGGCATGATGACTGTTAATGGCGCGCACACAATTGTGATTGGACAGACGTTTCCCTTGCTGGAAGTGCGCGGGGATGCGTATGAGTTGGGCTATCAACACGGCAGTCAAGCCGCGGCGATGGTCGAACGA
>CAYJQA010000743.1:0-2422 GCA_964372065.1 uncultured Litorilinea sp. | reverse complement strand
CATGTAGCCCTCGAAATTGCGCACCACCACCCGGTCGGGCGACTGGCTGATCACGTAGTTGGGCATGACGGGAACCTTGCCCCCGCCGCCCGGCGCGTCGATGACAAACGTTGGAATCGCGTAGCCCGACGTATGGCCGCGCAGCGCCTCCATGATCTCGATCCCGACCGCCACCGGTGTGCGGAAATGCCCCGCCCCTTGCACCAGGTCACACTGGTACAGGTAATAGGGACGCACGCGGTTCATAACCAACTTGTGGCACAGTTCCTTCATCACGTTGGGGCAGTCGTTGACGCCGGCCAGCAGCACACTCTGGCAGCCCAGTGGTATCCCGGCATCGGCCAACCGCGCCAGCGCCTCCGACACCTCCGGCGTAATCTCACGCGGATGGTTGAAATGCACGTTCATCCACAGCGGATGAAAGCGCCGTAGCATTTCAACCAGATCCGGCGTGATCCGTTGGGGCAAGAAGACCGGCACGCGCGAACCAATGCGGATGATCTCCACATGCGGGATCGCACGCAGCCGCGTCAGCAACTCCTCCAGCACACGCTGCGGTATAGTGAGCGGGTCACCGCCGGACAGCAGGACGTCACGCACCGCCGGCGTGCGGGCTATATAGTCCAATTGCCGGTCATAGTCGCGCCGGGCAAACTGCGCCGCGGGGTCGCCCACAATCCGGCTGCGCGTGCAGTATCGGCAGTAGCTGGCGCACTGGGTTGTCACCAACATGAGCACCCGGTCGGGGTAGCGGTGAACAAGACCGGGGACCGGCGAGTGCGCGTCCTCGTTCAACGAGTCGGCCATCGACGCCGCAAACGGGGTCAGTTCTTCGGCGGTCGGGATGATCTGGCGGCGGATTGGGCAGTGGGGATCGTCCGGGTCCATCAAACTGGCGAAATACGGCGTCACATCCACACGAAAACGCCCGGGCGCCGCCAAACCCTCAAGTTCCTGGGGTGTCAGACGGATGACCCGGGCGAAGTCTTCGGCGCTGTTCAGACGGTGGCTCAATTGCCAGCGCCAGTCGCGCCAAGACTCAAGCGGTACATCGCTCCACGGATGGGGCGTGCTAGAACCTATAAGGGGAGGTTCCGCCATTTCCGACGATTGTGCTTGCATCCAACTCTCTCCTCTTCTGTGTCGAATTCAACCCGGCCACTGCCCACGTCCGCGGCCCAATCAAAAAGCCACCATTCGCAGCCGTGTTGACGCATGCGTGTGCGTACGAACGGTGAATTGGTGGCTTAGTCGGTCGGTCGCAGATTACTCTGTACACATTTGATCATGCATCAGCCCCGGCAAACGTGCAACTTTTGCGTGGGCTATTTGATGCGCCGTGCCAGCTCCTGTTCAAGCTCCTGCCACGTCAGCCCACGCATCGCCAACAACACCATACTATGATAGATGAGGTCGGCCAGTTCATAGATGATCCGGTCTTCCGTCTGTTTGCTGGCCGCCACAATCACCTCGACCGCTTCCTCGCCCAACTTCTTGAGCACTTCCGTTTCGCCGGCGGCATACAGCTTGGCCGTGTACGAACCTTCAGGAGCGTGGGTCTTGCGGCTCTCCACCACGGCAAAGACCTGCTGCAAAACGCTTTCCGCCATCACCTAGTTCCCTTTCGGCTGCGGGACCGTGGCGCGAAAGAAGCAACTCACGGCTCCGGTGTGGCAGGCCGGGCCTGCCGGGTCAACCAAGAATAAGAGTACATCGCCGTCACAATCGATCCGGACCTCGCGCACGCGCTGCACGTTGCCGCTGGTCGCGCCTTTATGCCAATACTCCTGGCGGCTCCGGCTCCAGAACACCGTCTCACCCACCTCCAGCGTCTGGCGCAGGCTGTGTTCGTTCATCCACGCCATCATCAGCACCTGCCGCGTGCTCGCGTCTTGGACGATGGCCGGCACCAGCCCGTCGTCGTCGTAGCGTACCGCGCCCAGCAATTCTTCGGCGGCGACCATCCCCACAACACTCTCCATCATGCGCTCCTAGACCAGATCGTCAACCGGAATGCGCACCGGGACGCCCTGCTGCTTGAGGTGGTCCTTCACCGCGCGAATGCTCAGTTGGCGGAAGTGGAACAGACTCGCCGCCAGGGCTGCTGAAGCGCCCCCTGCGGTCACAGCCTGGGCAAAATCCTCCGCCCGCCCTGCCCCGCCGCTGGCAATCACGGGGATATGCACGGCGTCGCTGATCGCCCGCGTCAGACTGACATCATACCCTTCCTGGGTTCCGTCGCCGTCCATCGAGGTCAGCAGAATCTCGCCTGCCCCGCGCCGCTCGGCCTCCTTTGCCCATTCGACGGCGTCCAATCCCGTGTTGATGCGCCCCCCGCTGACATACACATCCCAGCCGGGACCGCGGCGCGCGAGTTCCTCCCCCGCGCGCTGCCGGGCATCGATCGCCACCACGATACACT
>CAYJQA010000742.1:0-2434 GCA_964372065.1 uncultured Litorilinea sp. | reverse complement strand
CCGGCAGCGGCAAGAGCTATCTGGCCGGTGTGCTGCTGGAAGAACTGATGATGCCCCACAATCGGGCCGCGGTGCTGATCATCGACCCGCACGGCGAATATGACACGCTCCAGGAGATGCAGAATCACCCGGCATTCCAGGACGGCAACTATCGCCCCCGGGTGCGTATCTTCCGGCCCGACACGATCAAGGTCCGCATCGACAGCCTGACCATCGGCGATCTGCGCTATCTGCTGCCCAACCTGAGCGACAAGATGCACTATCAGTTGGGCCGCGCCTTCGGCAATGCCCAGCGCGACTACAAGCACCAATACGGGCTGGAGCAGTTGCTAGAGTCCGTGCGCAATTCCGCCGAAGGACGGCGACGCGGCATGGACGAAGCAGCATTGGTCGAGGCCGAAGAAGACGGCACGACGGGCGCCCTGATCTGGCGCATCAACAGCGCGCTGCGCGGCAACCAGATCTTCAACGACTTTGAGAACCTGGAGTTGACCGAGCTATTCAGGCCGGGGCAATGCACGGTCGTGCAACTGAACGAGGTGGACCAGCGCGAACAGCAGGTGATCACGGCGACCTTACTGCGCCGCGTCTACCAGGCGCGCATCAACACCGAGAAGAAGAAGATCGGCCCCGAAGACAAGAGCTATATCCCCTTCCCGGTCTTCTGCATGATGGAGGAGGCGCACAACTTTGCGCCCGCCAGCGCCGACGCCGTGAGCACCGACGTGCTCAAACAGATCCTCAGCGAAGGGCGCAAGTTCGGCGTGAGCGTGGGGCTGATCTCCCAGCGCCCCGGCAAGCTGGACGGCGACGTACTCAGCCAGTGTATGACTCAATGCATCATGCGGATCACCAACCCCATCGACCAGACCCGCATCGCCGATTCGGTGGAAAGCGTGGGCCGCGACCTGCTCCACGAGTTGCCCAGCCTGAGCCGCGGCCAGGTGATCGTCAGCGGGGCCAGCGTCAACACGCCGGTTATGCTGCGCGTGCGGGCGCGCCTGACGCGTCACGGCGGTCAGAGTATCGACGCGCCCCAGATGTGGGACGCCTGGTTCACCGAAGGCCGCGACGAACAGGCTGCCACGGATACCGCGTTGCCCATTCCACGAAAATACACGACTGAGGAAGATGGCGATATACTGTTTGCCTAGGTAGTGTCTGCAATCTGTCATGCTGAGCGTAGCGAAGCATCCCCTGCTCGGGTGCGCCACCGGGACCCTTCGCTGTCGCTCAGGGTGACAAGAGCTTTGCAGATAGTACCTAGTGGTCTACTCAGTCTCTTCTACCCAGCCCTTCCTCCACCTAGCCTGTCGCGAAAATGCCCAACACACAGTCTGCTTCACCCGAACCTACCTCCACATTCAAGCCCGGTCTCGAAGGTGTGGTCGCCGCCGAGACGAAGTTGAGCCATGTGGACGGCCTACAAGGCGTCCTTGTCATCGCAGGGTATCCGCTCGACCAACTGGCAGACAACGCCACCTATGAGGAGGCGGTCTATCTGCTGTGGAACGGGGCGCTGCCAAACCGCACGCAGCTAGACCAATTTCGGGCGGAACTGGCCGCGCGGCGCGACCTGCCGCCGGCGACGCTCGCCCTGTTGGAGGCCGTCGCCGCCGCGCCCAAGGGGCACCCGCGCCCGACCATGGAAGCGTTGCGGATCGCCGCCGGGACGCTCGATCTTGGCGGCGCGCCGGTCGCCCAGGGGCAGGGCGACAAAGCCCTGGCCGCCCAGGTGCTCGCACGCATTCCTACCGTGGTCGCCGCCTACTGGCGCTTGCTGCAGGGCGAGCGCCCCATTGCGCCGGACGCCGATCTGTCCCATGCCGCCAATTACCTCTATATGCTGACGGGTGAACGTCCTTCAGACGCCGAAACGCGCGGGCTGGAGACTTATCTCAACACGGTCATCGACCACGGTCTTAACGCCTCGACCTTTGCGGCGCGCGTGATCATTGCCACGCAATCCGACCTCGTCTCCGCCATCACGGGGGCCATCGGCGCGCTCAAAGGCCCGCTGCACGGCGGCGCGCCCGGCCCTGCGCTCGACATGGTCTTCGAGATCGGATTCGCCGACCGCGCCGAGACGTACTTGCGCGCCAAGATCGAACGGGGCGAACGGCTCATGGGCTTCGGCCATCGGGTCTACAAGGTGCGCGACCCGCGCGCCGATATGCTGGCCGCGGCCGCCGAGCGCATGTTTGCCGCTTCGGACGATATGGAGCTTTATCGGCTGGCTAAGAGCGTGGAGCAGACCGCGCTGCGTCTGCTGGAAGAGTACAAACCGGGACGAAATCTACAAACGAACGTGGAATTCTTCACTGCGCTGGTGCTGCACGGGCTGGGTCTTTCGACCGACCTCTTTACGCCGACCTTTGCCATTGGCCGTGCCGCCGGCTGGATCGCGCACTGTTTCGAGCAACTCGAAACGGGC
>CAYJQA010000741.1:0-2435 GCA_964372065.1 uncultured Litorilinea sp. | reverse complement strand
GGCCAAGGCTATGCGTAAAGAACTCGACGTTTACATCCGCGCTCGCTATCCGCTGCTGTGGGTTGTCACCCCTGAAGAACAGCGCGCCCTGCTGGAAATCGAAGCGTTGGCCAAAGACCAGCGCAAACCGCTGTACGTCTGGAGCGCCACGTCGGGTCTGGTCAATCCCGCGTTACCCAACCGCACCGACACCACCAAACGCGACCCGCTGGCCCTGCTCACCGCCATCCTGGACGAACCGGAAGCCGGGCTGTGGGTCCTGCGCGACTTCCACCCCTTCCTGCGTGACCATACCGTGGTCCGGCGTCTGCGCGAGGTCGCCTTCGGTCTGGAAGCCAGCGCCAAGACCCTGATCCTCCTCGGTCCCGTACTCAAGATTCCGCCGGAGTTGGAAAAGGAAATCACGGTCGTCGATCTGGCGCTGCCCACCCCCGATCAACTGGGCGCGCAGTTGGACCAGATCATCGCGGCCAGCGCCCAACACGGCAGCATCCAGGTCGATCTCGACCGGCGGCAGCGCGTCCGGCTGATCCAAGCCTGCCTCGGCCTCACCGCCAGCGAAGCGGGCAACGCCATCGCCAAGGCGATCATCCAGGCAGGCGGACGCTTGGACGGCAACGCGGTCGAGGCCGTCACCGCCGAGAAGCAGCAGATCATCCGCAAGAGCGGCCTGCTGGAGTTCTACAGCAGCGACGAACGCCTGGGTAGCGTCGGCGGCCTCTCCATCCTCAAAGAATGGCTCCGCAAACGCGTGCGCGCCTTTAGCGAAGAAGCGCGCGCCTTCGGTCTGCCCGAACCCAAAGGCATCTTGCTCGTCGGCGTCCAGGGCTGCGGCAAATCCCTGGTCGCCAAGTCGGTCGCCAACTCCTGGCGGCTCCCGCTGCTGCGCCTGGATGTGGGGCGGCTCTTCTCCTCCCTGGTCGGCTCCAGCGAAGAGAACCTCCGCACCGCCATCCGCGTGGCCGAGAGCATCGCGCCCGTTGTGCTCTGGGTGGACGAGATCGAGAAGGGCTTCTCCGGCGTCGGCTCCAGCAACGTCAGCGACGCCGGCACCGCGGCGCGCGTCTTCGGCTCCTTCATCACCTGGCTGCAGGAGAAAAAGGCCCCAGTCTTTGTCATCGCGACCGCCAACATCGTCAGCCAGCTCCCGCCCGAGTTGGTCCGCAAGGGCCGCTTCGACGAGATCTTCTTTGTGGACCTGCCCAGCGCCGCCGAGCGCACCGAGATTTGGCGCATCCACCTGGTCAAGCGCAACCGCGACCCCAACCAGTTCGACCTCCACACCCTGGCGATGGCGTCCGAAGGCCTCTCCGGGGCCGAAATCGAACAGGCCGTGATCGCCGGGCTGTACGACGCCTTCGACAAGAATCGCCCACTCCAAATGTCCGACTTGCTCGAAGTCCTGCAGGAGACCGTCCCCCTCAGCCAGATGATGCAAGAAGACATCGAGGCGCTGCGTACCTGGGCGCGGCAGCGCGCACGCCCCGCGTCCGGTGTTTTGGAGCCGCGCACATCGTAATCCACCCCATCGAACATTCGCCCCATATAGGGTACAATGACGACCGCACGACCGGCGGGCGTGCCGCGTAAACATGGCCGTGATCGCGCGGCAGGATAACAGTAGCGTATGGCAGGCCAAGAGCGTTTTGAGTGGTTGGAGCTTCCACAAACCGAGACCAAGACCAAGGTCGCCAAGACCAAAGAGGCGGCGACGGTCATGGGCAAGCGCTGCCCTGTGTGTGGTTGGCTGGACGAAGAGACGGCCACCCGCTGCTTTCGCTGCGGCCATCGCTACAACCAGGACCAGGGCATGGCGGCCCAGATCGCCGCGTTGGGCGTGGCGCTGCCCCCGCGCCTGATCGAGAACGACCAGAACCTCGACATCTTCTTCCGCACCCACGGGCGCATCCGTCCGCCCGAACCCTTGGGCCTCTACCGGCTGCGCGTGGCCGCCGAGATGCTCCGACTGAGCCGCGGCTTTGATAAGCTGATCTGCCTCGAGGAACTGGACCTGGAGCATTACGAGCATCAGATCGCGACCGCCATCCGTGCGCTGCACCAGATGCGCGGGCGCGCCCTGCTCGCCGACGAAGTCGGCCTGGGCAAGACCATCGAAGCCGGGATCGTGATGAAGGAGTTGATCCAGCGCGGCTTAGTCCAGACCGTGCTGGTGCTCACGCCCGCCTCGCTGACCGAGCAGTGGCGCGAGGAGTTGTCCTCCAAGTTTCACGAAGAATTCACCGTCATGGACAAGCCCAGCCAGTGGACCGCGGCGCAGACCGCTGCCCAGGGCCGGTGGCTCGTCAGCCTGGACCGCGCCAAGCTCAAGTCCCACGCCGACGCCATCCTGGCGCGCGACTATGACTTGCTCATCGTGGACGAGGCGCACAAGCTCAAGAATCGCAGCACGTTGGCCTGGAAGTTCGTCAACCAGA
>CAYJQA010000740.1:0-2438 GCA_964372065.1 uncultured Litorilinea sp. | reverse complement strand
CGCCATCGTGTAATGTTCGCCCTGATAGCCGAACTGCTCGCCGGACCACAGCCCCGCTACGATGTCGAGGGTTTCGTCCAGCATCCGGCCGCGCGTCTTGGCGTCGGTCACTTCGCCAAACCAGGCGAAATCGTCGGGCGCGCCGCCCAACCCGGCGGCAAAGATCAGCCGCCCTTGGGACATCCGGTCGAGCGTGACGGCCTGGCGGGCGACCTGCCACGGACGGCGGCGCGACAGCGGCGTGAGCATGACGCCCAGCCGGATGCGTGAGGTGGCCGCGGCGACCGCAGCCAGCGCGATCCACGGGTCGGCCACAGGATAGAAGTTGGCGTCGTGAATGACGGTATCCCAGAGAAAGAAACCGTCCCAGCCCGCGGCCTCGGCGGCCTGGGCCAGTTCCACCAAATAGGCCGGTTCGGCCAGCGCGCCAAAGGGCGGCAGCGTCATTCCATAGCGCATGGTGTGGGTCCGTTTCTATGATGTGAGTTGCGCGCGGTCTACCGCGAGTATACCGCGCCGGTCGCGCCACCGCCAAACCGTGCGGCGGATAGCCCGCTTGGGCGTCGGTCGTGTGAGGCGCTAAGATAGGAGACATACGCCCGGCGCGCCGCCGGCCACACCCACGAGAAACGAGAACGCCATGCCGACTGAAGCGCCTGTGGATGCCGATCGTCTGCGCCGGATGGTGCAGGCCGTCTTTGCCGCTTGCGCGATGGACGCCGCCGACGCCCATCGCCTGGCCGATTCGCTCGTCTTTGCCGACCTGTGCGGGGTCCATTCCCACGGCGTATTGCGCGTGCCGGAGTATGTGAGGAAGCTGACCACCGGCGGCGTGGACCCGCGCGGACGGCCCGCGGTCGTGCGCGCGTTCGGCGCGTGTCTGGTCGTGGACGGCGGCAACGGCATGGGGCAGATCGGCGCGCACTTCGCCATGCAGCAGGCCATTGCCCAGGCGCGGGAACACGGCCTCGCGGCCGCGGCCATCCGCGGCAGCAACCACTGTGGCGCAATGGCCTACTTTGCCCGCCAGGCCCTGGCCCACGACATGATCGGCATCGCGACGACCAACGCCCTGCCCACCATGGCCCCCTGGGGCGGCGCGGACAAGATCGTCGGCATCAACCCCCTGGGCGTCGCCATCCCCGCGGGCGAAGAACTGCCCATCGTCTACGACGCCGCCTTTTCCGGCTCGGCGCACGGCAAAATTCGCATCTATCACCAAAAGGGGCTGACCTTGCCCGAAGGCTGGGCGCTGGATCAGGACGGTCGCCCCACCACCGACCCCGCGGCCGCGCTGGCGGGGCTGCTCATGCCCATCGGTGGCTATAAGGGCGTCAGTCTGGCGCTGATCATGGGCATCCTGTCGTCCATGCTGTCGGGCGCGGCCTATGGGACCGAGTTGGGCAACATGGTGGACGGGCCGCGGGCCGGGCAGGACGGTCACTTTGTGGCCGCCATCCACGTCGGGGCCTTTGAGGACGTGGCGCATTTCAAGGCGCGGGTGGACGCGGCCATCCGCCAGATTCACGCCAGCCGCCGCGCGCCCGGCGTGGACCGGCTCTATGCGCCCGGCGAACCGGAACATGAGCGCGCCGCAGCCTATGGCCGCGACCGCATCCCGCTCAACGCCGTCACGCTGGCCGATCTGCGCCGCACCGCCGCGGCGATGGGCGTCCCGGCGACGGTGTAGACGGTCAGTTTCCTAACCGCCGGTGCGTGGAGGCCGGACGGCGATTAGGAAACCGCCGCTACGATAAGCGGATATGGCGGGCAATCTGCGCAACCCTTAGAGCACGCGGTACTGCGCGACCACTTTCTCGTCGACCACCACGCCCAGGCCCGGCCCGGTCGGGACCGGCACGTAGCCGTCCACCATGCGGATCGGCTCGCCACAGAGCGTGTTGAGCAGCGACGCGCTGGCGACGTTGTACTCCAGATAGAGCGAGTTCATGCAGTAGGCGTTGAGGTGCAACGACGCGGCCTTGAGCAGGTCGGTCAGCCAGGCATGGGGCACGCAGTCGATCTGCCGCCGCCCGGCCAACTCCGCGATCTGGCGGCCCACGGTCAGCCCGCCGCAGCGCGACAGGTCGGGCTGGAGCGTGTGGACCTTACCCTCCACGGCCAGCCGCTCGAACGCGTCATAGCCTGCCAACTGCTCGCCCGCGGCCAATCGCAGCGTGGTCGTATGCTCCGCCACCACCGCATACCCGGCGAAGTTGTCGGGATGCAGGAAGTCTTCCAGCCAAAAGACGTCGAGTTCTTCCAGTCCACGCACCAGACGAATCCAGTCTTGGAGCGGCCGCGGCTTATACGGGTTGGCGGGAGTAACGCCATACCAGCCCGCATCTACCATCAAATCCACGTCGGGACCGGCCTCCTCACGCGCCGCCCGCACCAGGGCCAAGTCCAGCTTGAGGTCATAGCCAAAGACGCCCCCG
>CAYJQA010000739.1:0-2438 GCA_964372065.1 uncultured Litorilinea sp. | reverse complement strand
AATCTGTCATGCTGAGCGTAGCGAAGCATCCCCTTCTCCGGTGCGCCACCGGGACCCTTCGCTGTCGCTCAGGGTGACAAGAGCTTTGCAGACACTACCTAGCGCAACCCGGCAACACCATCGCGTTTACAGATGTTCTATTGTTCACTCAGACCACTGCGGAGGTGACACGATGACTGCAACTACTCTGCCGCGCGCCGGCCCAAGCCAAGCGACGGTCGCGCCCCCCGTAGACCGGGAAAAGGCGCATCGCCTGCTGTACACCATGCTGCTCATCCGTAACTTCGAGGGAAAATGCGTAGAGATGTACAGCGCCGCCAAGATTCGCGGCTTTATGCACCTCTATGACGGCGAAGAGGCCATTGCCACCGGCATCATGGATGTGTTGACGCCGGACGACGCGATCGTGGCGACCTATCGGGAGCACGGTCACGCTATCGCCCGCGGGATTTCCCCCGGCGCGGTAATGGCCGAGATGTTCGGCAAGCAGGAAGGCTGTGCGCGCGGTCGCGGCGGCTCCATGCACATGTTCGACGCCGCGCACCGCTTCTATGGCGGCAACGCCATTGTCGCGTCGGCGATCCCGCTGGCCGCGGGCATGGGGCTGGCCGATAAGTTGCGCGGGCTTAATCGCGTCACCGTCTGCTTCTTTGGCGACGGCGCGGTCGCCGAAGGCGAGTTCCACGAGGCGCTCAACCTGGCCGCACTGTGGAAAGCGCCGGTGCTCTTTGTCTGCGAAAACAACGAGTTCTGCATGGGCACCGCGCTCAAGTTCCACCAGTCCGAGCCGGACATCGCCAAGAAAGCCGCCGCCTATCGCATCCCGGCCAAATCCGTGGACGGCATGGACGTGCTGGCCGTGCGCGAAGCCACGCGGGAGGCCGTCGAGGCCATCCGCGCCGGGGACGGTCCCCAGTTCATGGAGTGCCGCACCTATCGCTTCCGCGCCCATTCCATGTTCGACGCCGAGTTGTATCGCGACAAGGCCGACGTGCGCAAGTGGCGCGCCCGCGACCCCATCACCACCTTCGCCGCCTATCTCACCGAGCATGACCTGCTCACCGCGGCGGAGCAAAAGGAGTTGGAGGCGAAGGCTGTCGCCACCGTCCAAGAGGCCGTGGACTTCGCCGAAGCCGGTACCCTCGAGCCGGTGGCCGACCTCACGCGCTTCGTCTACTCCGAGCCGGACACGCCGTTCGAGGGCTACAAGCTGCCGCCGGCGGAGCCGCCCGCGACCGAAACCCACGAGATCACGTACCGCGAGGCCATGCGCGAAGCCATCGCCGCCGCCATCCGGCGCGACCCGCGCGTCTTTCTCTTGGGCGCCGACGTGGGGCGTTATGGCGGCTGCTTTGCCGTCAGCAAGGGGCTGTTGGACGAGTTCGGCCCCGACCGCATCGTTGATACACCGCTGGCCGAGTCCGGCTACACCGGCGCGGGCATCGGCGCGGCCATGAACGGCACGCTGCCCATCGTCGAAGTCATGACGGTCAACTTCAGCCTGTTGGCCGCCGATCAGATCATCAACAACGCTGCCACCGTCCTTCACATGTCCGGCGGGCAGTTCAACGTGCCCGTGGTCATCCGCATGGCGACCGGCGGCGGCAAGCGGTTGGCCGCCCAGCATTCCCACTCGTGGGAGAACTACTACGCCCACGTCCCCGGCCTCAAGGTGCTGGCCCCGGCCACCGTAGCGGATGCCCGCGGCATGTTGGAACCGGCGCTGGCCGACCCCGACCCGGTGCTGATCTTCGAGAACTCGCTGCTCTACAACATGAAGGCGACGATCCCCGTCAACGCCGGGCCGGTGGATATTGACCACGCGGCTGTGCGCCGGGAGGGCAAAGACATCTCCATCTTCGCCTACAGCATCAACGTCTTCAAGGCGCTGGAAGCCGCCGAGATGCTCGCCAAGGAGGGCATCGACTGTGAAGTCGTGGACCTCCGCACCCTGCGCCCGTTGGACGACGCGACGATCATGGCATCGATCGCCAAGACGCATCGCGCCCTGATCGTCGACGAAGGCTGTCGCACCCTGAGCATCGCCGGCGAGATCAGCGCGCGCATCATGGAGCAAGCCTTCTACGATCTCGACATGCCCGTCCAGCGGTTGTGCTGCGCCGAAGTCCCGCTGCCCTATGCCGGGCAGTTGGAAGACGCGGCGATCCCGCAGCCGGATACCATCGCTGCAGCCGCCAGAAGGATGGTGACGAATGGCTGAATTCCTCATGCCTAGCCTGGGCGCGGATATGCAGTCGGGCCGCGTCCTAGAGTGGTTGATCAAGCCCGGCCAGGAGGTCCACCGCGGCGACGTGGTGGTCGTGGTCGGCACGGAGAAGGGCGACATCGAGGTCGAGATCTTCGACGACGGCGTTGTCGAGGAGCTAAACGTGCCCGCCGGCCAGGAAGTGCCGGTCGGGTCCCGCCTGGCCTATGTG
>CAYJQA010000738.1:0-2450 GCA_964372065.1 uncultured Litorilinea sp. | reverse complement strand
GGTCAGGTTCTTGATCGCCTTCTCATAGATGCCGACGCCGACGCTGTATGAGCCGGTAAACGAAACGCCGTTCACCTGCGGACTGGAAACCAGTTCATCGCCCACGTTGCGACCGGAACCGGTGATGAAGTTGAGCACGCCCGGCGGCAACCCCGCTTCGGTCAGGACTTCGGCCAGGACGAGGCCGGAATGGGGGGCCAGCGATGCCGGTTTGAAGACTACCGTATTGCCGTAGATCAGGGCCGGGGCCATCTTCCAGGCGGGAATCGCAATGGGGAAATTCCACGGCGTGACCAACGCGACCACGCCCAGCGGTTCGCGCCTGGTGTAGAGCAGTTCGCCCCCGACGTTGCTGGGCAGCACGTCGCCGCCCATGCGCCACCCTTCACCCGCAAAGTAGCGGAAGATATCGCGGGCGCGCGCGACCTCGGCGGTCGCCTCGGCGCGCGTCTTGCCCTCTTCGCGGGTCAGCATGGCCGCAAACTCGTCCTGCCGCGCCTCAAGAATGCGCGCGGCCTTGTCGAGGATGAGGCCGCGCGCAGGCGGCGGCAGGGCGGCCCAACCGGGTAGCGCGGCCCGCGCGGCGTCAATCGCGCGCCGTGTGTCCGCCTTGGTTGCAGCGGGAAAGTGACCGATGATGTCGCCCTTCTTGGCCGGGTTCTCGTTGACGAAGGTCGCGCCATCACCGGCGGCGACCCATTCGCCATCAATCAAATTCCGAAAGGTTGGCATGGGTTTCCTTTCTGAAACCAGGGCCCGAATAAGTAGCGCTGTTACGCGACGACATTCTCCAGCGTCGCGCCGTCAATGGTCACGCGGATCACATCGCCGACCGCCAGCGTGAACGACTCCGGCGGCACAATGCCTGTGCCGGTCATCAGGAACGCGCCCTGGGGGAAGTCGATCTCACGGTACAGGTAGTCGGCCAACTCCTGGAACGCCCGCTTCATGTTGGCGGTAGAGGTTTCACCGCTGAACACGATCTGCCCGGCGCGCATGATCTGTAGCTCGACCTTGAGGCCGACCATGGCAGCGGGAGCGCACAGGACGATCCCCGGCCCGATCGCGCAGGAGCCGTTGTAGGTTTTGGCTTGAGGCAGGTAGAGAGGGTTCTCGCCTTCGATATCACGCGAGGACATGTCGTTGCCGATGGTGTAGCCGACGATCTCGCCCAACGCGTTGATGACGAGCGTCAGTTCCGGTTCGGGGACGTTCCAGGTGGAGTCCTTGCGGATGCGCACGGGCTGCCCGCTGCCCATGACGCGCCAGCCGGTGGACTTGAAGAAGACCTCCGGCCGCGGGGCCTCGTAGACGCGCTGATAGACGTCGGCGACCGCCGACTCCGCCTTGCGCGCGTCCCGGCTGCGCAGGTAAGTCACGCCCGCGCCCCACACTTCCTGCTCCGGTTCCACCGGGGGCAGCGCCGAATCGGCGGCGGCGCGTACGCGGGGGGGGGGGGTGCCCCGGCCGGGATGGCTTGCAGGGTGGTCTGCATCGCCGCGGCGGGCATACTCAACAGCGCGGCCAGCGTGAGACCGGGAGGCAGGAGTTGTCCGTCAACGGCCCAGCAACGGCCGTGGGTTGTCTTGTGTCGTGTCAGATACATGGTTTCTCGCTCCGTGGTTGGATAGACGCCGGTGATGCAGGGCGGGAGGCGCTTACGCCCCCGGTTGGCTCTGCCGCCACGCGGCGTATTCGGCCTTCGTCTCGTCGCTGGGCGGGTAAACGCCGCGGATGCTCGCGCCTGCCGCCACTTTGGCCTGGATGAACTCCTCCAGACGCTCTTGCTCATAGGCGTCGTGGGCGACCTCTTCGGCGACCGCCGCCGGAATTGCCACCACGCCTTCGCCGTCGCCGACCATGACATCGCCGGGCATAACCAACACACCGGCGCAGCCTACCATCACATTCATGTCCACGGGGTGGTGGATTAGGAACGACATGGTGGCATGGGCGGCGCGGATGTAGGCCGGGAAGGCAAGTTCCTTGAAGCCCGGCGTGTCGCGCAGCGCGCCGTCGGTGACGACGCCGGCTGCACCGCGCACTTTCAGCCGTGTCGCCAGAATGTTGCCCAAGGTGGCGGCGCGCACGTCGCCGCGCGCATCGATCACCAGCACATCGTCCGGCCCAACCATCTCGACGGCCATGCGCTGCACGTTGGTCGAGTTGTCATAGTTCAAGTCGGCCAGGTCTTCGCGCATGGGCACGTAGCGCAGCGTGAAGGCATAGCCGACCATACGCAGATCTGGGTGCAGCGGGGCCAATCCGCCCAGAAAGGTGTTGCGGAAACCGCGCTTTAGGAGTTGGCTGGTGAGCGTGGCGGTGGAGACGGTTCGCAGCTTGGCGAACGCCTCGGCGGTGAGCGTGACAGGTCGGTGGCTAGCGGCCATTCGTTACCCTCGGTGAGTTGTGGCGGGAGCGTTCCGGTGCGCAACGGCGCGGGCCGCGTA
>CAYJQA010000737.1:880-2457 GCA_964372065.1 uncultured Litorilinea sp. | reverse complement strand
GCACAGTGCTTACCGATCGGGCCGGCCCTACACGCCAGGAGAAACCACACATGGCAGTCTACAGCCGGAACCAAGCCTTGCATGTTCGTGGGGGAACCTGCCGCCTGGCGACGCGCTAATCGCTCACCGCGCTAACCGCATCCACGCCGCGGCTCAGGATCGCCCACTCGCTGGGGATGCCTGGGATTTGGCGCGCCTATGCGCCGCCCGCCGCCCCAGTCGCGGACGTCCGTCAAACCTGTCTGATCGATCCAACAGGAGAATCTGTGTTGCGGCTGGATGCCTATCGTCTCTATCTGGCGTTGGGGGCTGTGACCTCCTTCGCTTTCAGCGTGATCTTCACCATGCTCGCCGTCTACTATGTGCAGACGGTGGGCATGAACCCGCTCCAACTGGTGCTGGTGGGCACGGTGCTGGAGCTAACCATTCTGGTGGCGGAAGTGCCCACGGGCATCGTCGCCGACACCTACAGCCGGCGGCGCTCGGTCATCATCGGTTATGCGCTCATCGGCGTCTGCTACCTGGTGCAAGGCGTCGTCCCGCTCTACCTCGCCATCCTCGCCGCGGAAATCGTGCGCGGGGTGGGCGAAACCTTCATCAGCGGCGCACAGGATGCGTGGATCGCCGACGAAGTGGGGGCCGACCGGGTAGGCGATGTCTACCTGCGCTACGGCCAGGTGAGCCGCCTCGGCGGCTTCGCGGGGATCGCGGCGGGCACGGGCCTGGCCGCGATCCACCTGCAATGGCCCATCCTCCTGGGCGGCGCGCTGCTGCTCGGCGTCAGCGCCTTGCTCGCCGTCGCCATGCCCGAAACCGGCTTCCACCCCACCCCGCGCACGGTGCAGCCCCCGTGGCAGACCATGCGCGACATCGCCGGGGAAGGGCTGCGGGTCGTGGCTGGGCGGCCCGTGGTGCTCATGCTCGTGCTGGTGGGCGTCGTCTTCGGCGCGTTCAGCGAAGGCTTCGACCGCCTGTGGGAAGCCCACTTCCTCACCACCTTCTCCTTTCCCACGCAGCCCACCCTGCCGCCGGGGGTCTGGATCGGGCTGCTTAACGCGGGCGGGATGCTCATTGGCCTGGTCGCTGCCGAAGTGCTGATCCGCCGCGGCGAGATCACCGGCACGCGCCGGTTGGGGCCGTTGCTGCTGGCGAACAGCGCCGGGCTGGTCGCAGCGATCCTGCTCTTTGGGCTGGCCCCGACCTTCGGCGTCGCGGTGGCGGCCTTCTGGGCGGCGGGCGTGCTGCGGATGCTCCAACACCCCATCGCGGCGACCTGGCTCAACCGCCATCTGCCATCGCGGGTGCGCGCTACGGTGCTGTCGGTGGTGGGCCAGGCCGATGCGCTGGGCCAGGTCGCAGGTGGGCCGGTCGTGGGCGTGGTCGGGCTGCGCTCGCTGCGCAGCGCGCTCGTCTTCTCCGGCGTCATCCTCACGCCCGCGCTGGTCCTCTATGCTCGCGGGCTGCACCTGGAAAACGGGGAGCCGCCCGCCACGGAATAGCAACGCGGGCGGGTTTTATTGGTAGCGGGCGCGCCGGCGGACAACCCCCCCCGACGTTGTCTATTTGACCCCGCGCAA
>CAYJQA010000737.1:0-870 GCA_964372065.1 uncultured Litorilinea sp. | reverse complement strand
AAACGGGGTGCCGCCGGCCAGGCATAAGCTAGGGGGGGGGTTGTCATGCTTCGCTGGCGGGCGGCATGACAACCGCCCGATCCTTTGACTTTTGCCCGCGGCGCAAGTACCATGCCCTGTATGCTCGTCATTCGACTATTGGGGCCGGTACAGGTGCTGCTTGACGACCGGCCGGTCGCGCTCAAGCGGCGCAAGAGCCGGGCGCTGCTCTATTATCTCGCCGCCCAGTCGCAGCCCGTCCCCCGCCGCCAACTCATCGGACTGCTGTGGCCCGACCATAACGACCAGACCGCACGCCACAACCTGCGGACCACCCTCTATGCGCTGCGCCAAACGCTGGGCGACGCCCTGGTCGTAGACGACGAGCACTTGGGGCTGGCCGGTCCGGTGGAGGTCGATGCCCGCGACTTTGTCGCCACGCTCACTGCCGCCGACCCCAACGACGACGCCCTGACCCGCAGCCTCGACGCCTATCGCGGCGACTTCCTAGAAGACTTCGACCTGCCCGACAGCCCGGAGTTTGACGACTGGCTGATCGCCACGCGCGAACAGATGCGTCGTCTGGCGATTCGCGGCTTCCAGCTACGCAGCCGCCGCGCCGAGGCTGCCGGGGACTACGCCGCGGCCCTGACGCCGCTTTGCCGCGCGCTGACGATCGACCCCTTCCAAGAGGACCTCCAGCGTACCGGCCTGCGGCTGCACTACCTGGCAGGCGACCGGGCCGGCGCCATCCGCCGCTATGAGGAATTTCGGCGCTTGCTCGACGCCGAGATGGGCGTCCCCCCTATGGCGGAGACACGCGCGGTTTATGACGCCATCATCACCGACACGCTGGCAATCCCACCCGCGCCGGTCGCCGCAGTCGTGACC
>CAYJQA010000736.1:0-2462 GCA_964372065.1 uncultured Litorilinea sp. | reverse complement strand
GACAAGAGCTTTGCAGACAGTACGTAGCCGCAGCAGCTACCCGGCGCGTCTGCCTGGCATTGTCTTGCCCCGGCTGCCCCCAGCGCACCCCTCGGGACTACCTCCCGCCGACCCGACCATGCAGCCGCGTGCCGCCTCCCCATGTTTTCCGTTTGCCCGCCACGTTGTACACTACGCCTATTCGTCCGCGTGCAAAGGAGAAACTATGCAGGGTCCTATTGAAACTACCGCGCCGGGCTTTGCGGCCCCGGCGCGCGCCGGCCTCCGCACCGACTGGCAAGCGCTCTGGCGGGGCGCGTGGGTCATCTTCGGCAAACACCTCTACAAGTTCCGCACCGACAGTATGGAGATCGGCGGCACGCTCGGCTGGCCGCTGCTGTGGGTCGGGACTTTTGGCCTGGGTATGGAGCGCGTCGTGGATACCGGCGCGCTGGGCGCGGGCAGCTATCTCGCCTACATCACCCCCGGCATTATCGCCCTCACCGCGCTCAGCGGCGCGGTCAACAGCGGCATGACCCTGCTCGAAGAAAAGGTCAAGGGCATCCTCAAGGAATACTTCGTCGCCCCCATCCCGCGTATGAGCATCATCCTGGCCTCCACCGGCAGCGGCATGGTCAAGACCCTCATCCAGTCCACCATGATCCTGGTCATTGCCCTGCTCTTTGGCGCACGGCTGACCGGCGGCCCGCTGCAAATCCTCGCGGCGCTGGTATACCTCTTTTTATATGTCATGGCCTTTGTCGGTTTCAGCCACGGCATCGCCGCCCGCGCCAAGTCCTCCAGCAGCTATCACATGCTGCTCTTTGTGCTCAACCTGCCGCTGCTCTTTCTGAGCAATGCGCTCTATCCGCTGGCGACCATGCCGCTGTGGATGCGCGTGCTGGCCTATCTCAACCCCACCACCTATGCGGTGGACGGCATTCGCGGCGCGCTCTTTGGGGCGGGCACGCTGCCCATTTGGCTTAACCTGGGGGTGTTGGTCGCCTTTGTGGCGCTGTGCAGTTGGTTTGGCCTGCGCAGCTTCCGCCTCATCCTCGAACCGCAATAAAACTACGCAAAGGAAGCCCGTTGTGAGCGAACCTGTTTGGACCGCCGACAACCTCATCTACTATCCGCTGATCGAGCATGTCCATCTCGCGGCCGATGGACGCCGGCTCCTCTTCACCGCCCGGCGACCCCATCTCGACGACGCTGCCAGCGAATTCCGGCGCACAGCCTATCGCGCCGACGCGACCGCCGCGGCCGCGCCCGTGGCCCTCACCCATGACGCCACCGCCGACCAGCCGGCCTGGAGTCCCGATGGCCGCTGGATCGCCTTCATCCGTCCCACGCCGGACACCGACAAGCCCGGCCTCTGGGTCATGCCCGCGGACGGCGGCGAGCCGCGGCCCCTCACCGGCAAAGCCAACGGCGTACACCAGGCCGTTACTCGCTTTGCGTGGCGGCCCGACGGCGGCGCGATCGCCTTCTTGGCCGTCCCCCACGACGAGGACCGCGCCACGCGCCTCAAGGCCAAAGACGACACCGTCCACTATCACGTGGACCTCAACTTCTCCCATCTGTACGTGGTCGACGTGCACGCGCCGGATGGTGCGCTCCCGCCGGTGACCCAACTTACCCAAGGCCGTTTTCACGTCATCGGCTTCGACTGGCGGCCCGACGGCGCGGAAATCGCGTTCAGCCACATGCCCACCCCCTACCTGGAAGGGTGGACCGCGGCGCGGCTGGCGACCGTCGCCGTGGGCGCGACGCCCCCGCTCGTCGACCGCGGGCGCATCGCCTCCTGGGGCGGCGAACCGCACTATTCGCCCGACGCCGCCTGGATCGCCTGCGAAGTAGGCGACGATGATCTGGCCTGGACCCACGGCAGCCGCGTCCATCTCTTCCCGGTGGCGGGCGGCGACCCGCGTCCCCTGGCCCCGGCGCCCGACGGCCAACCGCTGATCGTGGGCTGGTCGCCCGACAGCCGCGCCGTCTATGTTGCCGACCAACAGGGCCGCGGCACGGCGATTCTGGCGCTCCCCGTGGATGGCGGCGCAGCGGACACCCTGATCGCCGCCGACCGCCTCATTGCCGCCGGGCACGTCAACGCCCAGGGTCGGGCGGCGCTGGTGGTCGAAGACTATGACGCGGCCCAAGCCGTCTATGTGGCCGATCTGACCGCCGCCCTCCCGGCCTTGCAGCGCATCGCGCAGCCCCAGGCGGCCGGTTTCCCGGACGGTCCCCTGCCCCAAGTGCGGCTGCTCAGTTGGCAGACGCCCGACGGCTTCACCATCGAAGGCGCGCTCTACCTGCCCGCCGCCTATGACCAAGCCCGCGACGGTAAGCTGCCGCTGCTGCTCCACATTCACGGCGGCCCCGCCAGCGTCTTTCAGCGCCAGTTTCCCGCCCAGCCGTACTACTACACACCCGCCGCGCTGTGCGAACGCGGGATCGCCCTCCTGCGCTGCAACCCGCGCGGC
>CAYJQA010000735.1:0-2462 GCA_964372065.1 uncultured Litorilinea sp. | reverse complement strand
GCCGTTGGCGATTGGGATTGACGTGGGCGCGACCAAGATCGCGGCCGCGCTGGTGACGCCCACGGGCGAGGTCGTGGCCGAGGAGCGCCTTGCCACCGATCCACGCGCCGGGGTCGCCGCAGTGGTGGCGCGCATGGCGAGCGTCGTGGAGGGCCTCGCCGGTGACGCACCGGGGCCGGTGGCGGGTGTCGGCATCGGCACGCCGGGTTATGTGGACGCGGCGGTGGGCATTGTCCGCAACGCGGTCAATCTGGGTTGGGTGGAACTGCCGCTGGCCGCCGCGGTGCGCGAACAGACCGGTGGGCGCTATCCCGTCTGGGTGGAGAACGACGCCAATGTCCATGCACTGGGCGAACACATCTTTGGCGCGGCGCGCCGTCTGGACAACTTTGTCGACATCGCCATTGGCTCCGGGCTGGGCGGCGGCGTCATGGTGCATGGCAAGCTGGTGACGGGCGACAGCTATACCGCGGCCGAGTTAGGCCATCTCTCGCTGGACCCGGACGGGCGACCCTGCGCGTGTGGCCTGCGTGGCTGTGTGGAGACGGTCGTCTCCGGCCCCGGTTTAGTCAAGACCGTGCGCGCACTGCTTGTGGGCGGCGGGCAGCCGACCCGGCTGGTGGACGAGGCGGGTCTGACCGCCGAAGGCGTGGTCGCGGCTGCGCGGGCGGGCGACGCGCTCGCCCTGGCCGCGCTGGCGGAGACGGCGCGCTGGCTGGGCATGACCTTTGCCACGGTCGTGTCGGTCATCAACCCCGCGGCCATCATCGTGGGCGGCGGGCTGGGCCATTCGGCCTATGATTTGCTGGTTCCCGCCGCGCAAGCTGAGATGCAGCGCCGTGTGCTGCCCCAAAGCTACAGCCGCTTGCGGATTGTGCCGTCACAGGTGCATTCCAGCGCGGTGGGCGCGTCGGCGCTGGTGGGGCACCACCAAGGTATATAGCATAGGCCACCGCTCGCGCTCACCGAACCATTTCTGGCCGCGGGCGGGGCCGCGCTGACCGCGGCCGACCCCGACCTGGCCGCGGTCCATGAGCGGCTGGGGACGCCGCCGCTGTGGGCGCGGCCGACCGGCTTCCCCACGCTGGTGCATATCATCTTGGAGCAGCAAGTGTCGCTGGCGTCGGCGCGCGCCGCCTTTGACCGGCTGCGGGCCGCGGTCTCGCCGCTGACGCCCGCAGGCTTCTTGCGCCTGGACGCCGCCACGCTGCTCGCCATCGGCTTTAGCCGCCAGAAGCGTGAGTACGCCCGCCGCTTGGCCGAAGAATTGGTTGCGGGCGAACTCGACCTGGACGACCTGGCCGCGCTGGACGACGACGCGGCGCGGCGGCGGCTGGTCGCGCTCAAGGGCATCGGCCCGTGGAGCGCCGAGATCTACTTGCTCATGGCGCTGGGCCGCGCCGCCGCCTGGCCTGCGGGCGACCTGGCGCTGGCGGTCGCGGCGCAGGAAGTCAAGCGCCTGGACGCCCGTCCCGGCCCCGCCGTCTTGACGCAGTTGGCGGAGGCGTGGCGGCCCTGGCGCGCCGTGGCCGCGCGTCTGCTCTGGCATCACTATCTGAGCAAGCCCGCGAGCTAGGGGAGGGGAGAGGTTTCACGCCAAGACGCCAAGGGCGCAAAGAAAAGCCGGAAAAGGCAAGGAGGCCGGCTGTCATTCCGAGGCCGCAGGCTGAGGAATCTCTCCGCCGCGACGTCCCCAGAGAGACCCTTCGCTACGCGCGCACGGTGACACAACATTTTCGCTCTGCCCTTGGCGTGCTTGGCGTCATTGCGTGAGACTTCTTCTCCCTCTGCTTTCTTTTCAACTAGACGGACGGATACGCCATGCGAACTTGTCTTGTGACCGGCGCGGCCGGGTTTGTGGGGTCTCATCTGTGCGAGGAGTTGTTGAGCCGCGGTCATCGGGTCGTGGGGGTGGATGCTTTCATCCCCTACTACCCGCGCGCGCTAAAGGAGCGCAATCTGGCCGGACTGGCTGGGCACGGTCGCTTCCGCTTTCATGAAGCCGACCTGCGCCACGCCGACCTCGCGCCCCTGGTGGATGGCGCGGACGCGGTCTTTCACGTGGCGGCGCAGGCCGGTCTGGTCCGCAGTTGGCAGGAGTTCGACAGCTATATGACCTGCAACATCCTGGCGACGCAACGGCTGTTGGACGCCGCATCGCGGGCCCAGGTGAGTCACTTCCTGCAAGTCTCCACGTCGTCGGTCTATGGCCGCTTTGCCACCGGCGACGAGAACGCGCCGCTCGCGCCCATCTCGCCCTACGGCATCACCAAGCTGGCGTCGGAGCAGCTTTGCCGCGCCTATGCCACCCAGTTTGGCCTGCCGGTGACGGTGCTGCGGCTCTTTTCGGTCTATGGCCCGCGCCAGCGTCCCGACATGGGCTATAACATCTTCATCCGCAGCCTGCTCCAGGGGGAAACCATCACCGTGGACGGCGACGGGACGGACAGCCGCAGGAACAC
>CAYJQA010000734.1:0-2472 GCA_964372065.1 uncultured Litorilinea sp. | reverse complement strand
GCGCCACACTCCCGGCCATAGGCATCGCCAGCAACATCAGCGCACTGCCGCCCAACGCCACGATCAGCATGCGCCGGAAACCATAGCGGTCGCCCGCCACGCCCGCCATCGGCGACACCAGCCCGCCCACCAGCGCCGCGGTCCCCACCACCAGCGCCACCGCACTCGCCAGCCCATCCAGGCTGCCGTGCACCTGCTCGGTCAGGAGGGGCAGGTAGGGGCTGGTCATAAACTGGGCCAACTGCGCCACGCCAAAGACCGTAAACAGATTGCGCGTCACCGGGTCGGTATAGATGCTGCGGATCGCGCCGAAGGCCAGCGCCGGCACCCTGCCCGTGGGGATTACCGCGGGCCGCACCTCGCGCATCCCCGCCGCCAGCATCACCGCCACGGCCAGCGACAGCGCGGCGGCCACCGCATAGGCCATTGCCAGCGGCCAGCCAAACCCGTCCACTATCACGCCGGCTAACGCCGGCCCAATGGCAGAGCCGATGGGCGACGCCGCGCTGAACAGCGTGATCGCCGTGCCCAACCGGCGCGTTGGCGTTACGTCGCGCAGCACCGCCAACATGGTGCCTGTATTGCCCAATGCAAAGCCTACCAGCAGTATCGCCACGCCCACGTGCCAGGGTTGCCGGCTCAGCGCCAGCAGCCCCAAGGTCACCGCCTCCACCAGCGCGCTGCGGACGATCACCCACTTGCGGCTGTACTTATCCGCCCACACGCCCCACAACGGTACCAGCGGCAGGCCCCCCACAAAGGTTAGCGCGGTCAACATGCCCACCCACTGGGGCGCTTGATCCGCGGGCAGCCCCAACTCGCGCAAGTACAGCGGCAGGAAAGCAAAGACCTGGCTAAATCCCACCCCCTCCAGCATGGTTGTGACGCCAAACAGCACCAGCACCAAGACCCAACTCTGCGCGGTGCGCGGCGCGGCGTATGGCGTCGTCACGCCGGCCTGCGATTTATCCATGAGGCGGGATTCCTTCCCCAAACTGTCGTGTTGCGTGTGATGCGGGTAACCCGCCAAGCCGCCGTCACATGGATCAGCGGATCCGATCGGTGCGTGGGACTCTCCCACTGGGCGCACGGCGCGGGCAGACTTGGATTGCTTGTCGCCATCTACATGAAATGCTAAAGTAAACTGGCCGCCGACACAAACACCCTACCACCCCAGCGAGGCCCACCATGCTCTGCGCCGCACACGCGAACCGGGGAGCCACAACGCTGTGGCCCCCCGGTTGCCGGCTATCCGCTTGTGCAGGTATGCGCTTATTGGGGATCGTTCTCGATGGGCGGCAGGCTCTTGAGATACGCGGCGATCGCCAGCGCATCGTCTTCGGTCAGGGCGCTGAAGTAGCGCTCGATCTGCGTGCCCATCATGCCGGCGACTTTGCTGCCGTCGGACAGCTCGCCCGTGCGCAAGAAGGTCGCGATCTCCTCCTCGGTCAACGCGCCGATGCCTGTGGCCTCATCCGGCGTGAGGTTCCAGGCGACCTCGTCATCGCTGACGCGGTTGCCCGCCAGATTCATCTCCAGGTTGGGGCTGCCGTCTTCGTTCTTGGGCGTGTGACACTGGCCGCAGCGCGCCAGCTTGACCAGCATCTCGCCGCGCGCCACCGGCTCGGTGGGCGACATCGCCGCGGGGGCCGGGTCCGGGGTGAACGGGGCCGGGTCCGCGGTCAGTTCGCGCGGCGGGACCGCATTCTCCACCGGGTCCAGCGTGAACAGATAGGCCGCCAGATTCAGCGCGTCTTCGTTGGAGAGCGCCGCATAGTCGCGATAGGGCATGACCGGGCTGAGTTGATAGCCGCCCGGCCCCGCGCCCGTCTGCAAGATCGTGGCAATCTCCGCCACGCTCAGACCGCCGATGCCCGTCGTCGGGTGGGGCGTGATGTTGGCCGAGTAGACCACGCCGTCGGGCAGCTCAAATTTGTTGCCGCCGACCAGCGCGCCGGCGTCACGGTTGAAGTGACAGCCGCACCCGCGCGCGACATTGAACAGATAGGCCCCAAGCTCCGCGTTGCCCGCCGCGCCTTCCTCCTCGGCCACCGGTGTAGCAGTGGCTTCTTCTTCGGCCACGGGGGTGGCTGTCGCCTCCTCCATCGGGGCTTCAGTCGCCTCTTCCATGGGCGCTTCGGTCGGCTCCTCGGCGGGAACCTCAGTCGCCTCTTCCATCGGAGCCGCGGTCGGCTCCTCAGCAGGGGCCGCGGTCGGCTCCTCGGCTGGAGCCTCAGTCGGCTCCGCAGCGGGGGCTTCAGTGGGAGCCGCAGCCGGTTCCGCAGGCGCGGTCGGCTGGCACGCGGCCAGCGCCAGGGTCAGCGCCAAGAGCGCGCCGACCACCCACCCCGCCCGGTTCCATACCGAGCGCCCCACGTGACTGTCTGGCTTGTGTGTCATGCACTGTTTCTCCTTTGTGTTGGCGAATCGACTGCATACGACAACCGGATAACGGACCGCACGGTCTCAACG
>CAYJQA010000733.1:0-2477 GCA_964372065.1 uncultured Litorilinea sp. | reverse complement strand
GGCTACGACATGTGGCCGGGGCCGTATGGCGAATGGGGGTCGCGCAAGTACCTGGGCGCCAGCCTGGACCAAAGCCTCAAGCGCATGGGGCTGGTGTATGTGGACATCTTCTACAGCCACCGCTTTGACCCGGACACGCCGCTGGAAGAAACGATGGGCGCGCTGGACTATATCGTGCGCAGCGGGCGCGCGCTCTATGCGGGCATCTCGTCTTACGGCGCGGAGCAGACGCGCCAGGCCGCCGCGATCCTGCGCGAGTTGGGCACGCCTTGTCTGATCCATCAGCCGCGCTACAACATGTTCGACCGCTGGATCGAAAACGGACTACTCGACGCCCTGGCGCATGAGAACATCGGCTGCATCGTCTTTTCGCCGCTGGCGCAAGGGCTGCTGACAGACCGGTACTTGGAGGGCACGCCGGGCGACTCGCGCGCGGCCAAACTGCAAGGGCGTTTTGGCTGGGATACGCGATTAAGCGAGGCCAACCTGACGCGCGTGCGCAAGCTGAACGGCATCGCCCAGCGGCGCGGCCAAAGCCTGGCGCAGATGGCGATTGCCTGGGTGCTGCGCCACGCGGGGATGACGTCGGCGCTGATCGGCGCGAGCCGGGTGAGTCAGATCGACGACGCCGTGGCTGCGCTCGATAACCTGACCTTTGCCGCCGACGAACTAGTCGCCATCGAGGGTATCTTGGCGGGGTAGACGATGTCTTGGGCTGTCATTCCGAGGCAAAGCCGAGGAATCTCTCTGCCGTGGTCGCAATGGTAGAGAGATTCCTCCTCGCAGACTCGTCGGAATGACAACGGTCGCGCCGCGTTCGGAATGACAACGGCCTGTGGGCGCGTGTCTACCCCAGCGAGTAGTAGGGGCGGTCGGGGATGCGGTGCAGCACGCGCAGCTTGGCGAGGAGGTCGCTGATGTCGCGCTCGCCGCCGGGCGCGCTGCCAAAGGGGTCGCTGACCGGCGCATGGGTCCCGCTGAGGCGGCGCAGTGTGCTGAGGATGCTGTGCGAGAGCGCGCCGATGTGATAGCCGCCTTCTAGCGCGACGACCAACTTGCCGTCGCACAACTCGTCCGCCAGCGCCAACAGGTGATCCACCAGCTTCATCGTGCCGGTGATGCTCAGGCGCTCGTTGGCTAACGGGTCCAGCCAGTGGGCGTCGAAGCCCGCGGACAGCAGGATCAGCTCGGGCCGAAAGAGACGCGCGGCGGGCATCAGTAGCTGTTCAAATACATCCAAAAAGCCCTGGTCGCCCACATCGGGCGGCAGCGGTACGTTGATGGTCGCTCCCTCGGCCTTGCCTTCGCCGGTTTCGGTCGCCGCGCCCGTGCCGGGATAAAACGGGTATTGGTGGGTGCTGAAGAACAGCACGGACGGGTCGCGATAGAAGGTGTCTTGGGTCCCGTTGCCGTGGTGGACGTCGAAGTCCACGATCAGCACGCGGTGCAGGTCGTAGCGATCCTGCGCCCAGCGCGCGGCAATTGCCACGTTGGAGAAGAGACAGAAGCCCATGCCATGCGTGGGCACGGCATGATGGCCGGGCGGGCGTACCAGCGCCATGCCGTTATCGGCGCGCCCTTCAAGCACCGCCGAGGTGACCGCCAGCAGCCCACCCGCCGCCAGCCGCGCGGCCTGATAGCTGTCATGCGTCACATAGGTGTCGGCGTCCAGGTGGCCCCCGCCCAGGAGGGCCGCGGCTTCCAGGCGGTCCAGGTAGCGTTGGCTGTGGACGCGCAGAATGGCGTCGGTGGGCGCGGGCTGCACCGGCAGCCGGGTCAGCCTGTGGAGGATGCCGTCGACCTGGAGCAGATTCCAGGTTTCTTCCAGACGCTCACGGGTTTCGGGGTGGCCCGGCCAGGTGTGGCGGCGGTGGAAGGGGTCATAGGTGATGGCAGTGCGCTTCATGCGGCAGGGTGTTTCTAGGCGGCCCGGTCAAAGTCAGGATGGAAGGTGCGCCGGTTGGCGCGCCCGCCTTCGGCGTCGGACGGCGTGAACTCGAAGGTGAGGTCGAAGTCCAACTCGTCGCTGTTGCGGGCGCGGATGGCGGCATAGACCTGCACCGGCTTGTCGCTGTGGACGGGCTGCGTGCTGTGCAGCGTCGCGCCGTCCCAGACTAGGCTGACCTTGCCGCCGTCCAGCGGCAGGTCCAACAGTGCCCACCAGCGCCAGCCCGCGCCGCGCTTGGGATAGACGGCGAGCTTGCCGCGGCGGCGCTGCAAGCCGCAACCCTGCCAGACGGCGTCACCGGCCAGCGTCACCCCGGCCCAGGGGTCCGCGAAGCGCCAGGGGTGATCCTCGCTGAACTGCCAACCGCTGCGCGCCAACCAGTCCGCGGGCGCGACTGCGGCGTCGGCGACGGGCGACCCGGCCGCGTCGGCCTGGCGTTCCAACTCGCACGCTTCGCTCTCCCAACGCGCCATCCCGTCGGCGTCGCGCTGTTCGGTCGCCAAGACCACAGCGTGCCGCAGGGCCACGC
>CAYJQA010000732.1:0-2489 GCA_964372065.1 uncultured Litorilinea sp. | reverse complement strand
GTTCCAACACAAACGTGCTGCACACGCCCACCTGCCACCACTCCAGGATGGGCGCACGCACCGGCTGGTCCGTATACATCCCTTCGGCCAACTGCACCTCACGGGGGGTCATGCGCGTATAAAGCTGCTGCAAGGCCCATTCGTCGGCCTTGCCTGCGGCGCGGATCGCGGCCGTCAAGCTGAGGTCTTGGCCGGTCAGCCGGTGCGGCGTGAGCCGCCAAATGGCCTCACGCGCATACGGGCGAAAACCAACATGGCCCAGCGTATGCACGGGCAGGGGTTGGTCGGGGACATCCACATAGATGCGCGCGATCTGCTGTTGGGTCGCCACGGCGTTGTGATGGGCCAGCAGCTTCTCCCAGATCACGGGGTGGCCGTGGGGCGCATCCAGCCCCGGCGCAACCCGCACGAGTTCCAGTTCGGGACGGCCCGGCCGCTTCCGCACCTGCAAGAAACCGTCCCCCACCAACCCGTGCCCCGGCTGCCGCAACACATAGGTCGCGACCTTGCCGTCGGGCCGCGGCGCGACCGCCGTCAAGGAACACCAAACAGCCGATTGCGGCTG
Organism: uncultured Litorilinea sp.; assembly: GCA_964372065.1. Lineage (GTDB taxonomy): Bacteria > Chloroflexota > Anaerolineae > Caldilineales > Caldilineaceae > QEUY01. The sequence goes on along the minus strand of CAYJQA010000732.1, from coordinate 1,924 downwards.
CAGCAACGTCTGAATCATATTCAGACTTGTCGCTTGCCTGCCTAAACGCTGAATCAGGACAATATCGCTTATGTGAAAAGGGCGAATCACCGACCGGTCAACTCCTTAGAAGGAGGGGCATCCTGCGCCGCTAGCTCCCACTGTCCGATCACCCACTAGCCTTAGGCTCCATTCTACTAGAATCGAGGCCGATTGGCAAGTAAGGGCGCTCTCTTGAATTATGTCAACATGGCGACGCCGGCACGCCGCGCCCAATGCGGCGTCAATGCGGGACAAAATGTGAGGCGGCCTACAAACTGTACATATGGCGCAAACATGCTACAATAGCCGTGTCAGATCGTGTCATCTCGACAACGACGCGCTGACAATTGTGCTACCCAATCACGGCCGACCGGCAACCTCGCCGTATCCAGACCGTTAGCGATTTTGCCCGCGACCGTTGGTCGCTTTCCTCCCGGAGAAAGGAGGCGCTATCGTCCACACGCGTCTTGAACTCTCACCTTGAGAGTTGCACGAACTATCTATTTTATTTCCTGTAGTTCTTCTTATCAAGGATCCTCAATATGTTGGAACATCTGGACCTGACAACGTTTGAAACGATTGCGTTGTGGGGCGTTCTGGTCATCGCCGTTCTCGGCCTCCTCTACGCGCTTTTCCTCCGTAGACAGGTCTTACGCGAAGACAAAGGCACACCCCTCATGCAAGAGGTGTGGGGCGCCATTCGCACCGGCGCCGATGCCTACCTCAGCCGTCAGTTGCGCACCGTCTTGCCCTTTGTCGCCATTCTCACCGTCCTTCTGTTTCTTAGCGTCTACGTCGTACCGCCCTCACGGGAAGCCGCAGAGCGCTTCCCCGGCATGACCGATGACTCGCTACGGATCCTGATCGGCATCGGTCGTGCCATTGCCTTTATCATGGGCGCCGGCTTTAGCTTGGCCGTCGGCCAGATCGGCATGCGCATGGCCGTCGAGGCCAACGTGCGGGTGGCTGCGGAATCACGCAAAACGTTTGGCGGCGCGCTCCGCATCGCCTATCGCGCCGGGACTATCACCGGCATGTTGACCGACGGCTTAGGCCTGTTCGGCGGCACCATCATCTTCATGATCTTCGGGGTGGCGGCGCCCGATGCGCTGCTGGGCTTCGGCTTTGGCGGCGCGCTGGTGGCGCTCTTCATGCGCGTAGGCGGCGGCATCTACACCAAGGCCGCCGATGTCGGGGCCGACCTGGTCGGTAAGGTCGAGCAGGACGTGCCGGAAGACGACCCGCGCAACGCCGCCGTGATCGCCGACCTCGTGGGCGATAACGTGGGCGACTGCGCCGGTATGGCAGCCGACATCTTCGAATCCTACGAAGTGACCATCGTCTCCGCCCTAATCTTGGGGTTGGGCCTCATGGCGCTCACCACCGGCGACATTCACTGGATCGTCTACCCGTTGTTGGTGCGTGGTATCGGCGTCTTGGCGTCCATCATCGGCACCTACCGGGTGCGCGCCGATGCCGAGGGGTCGGGCAATGCCATGAAGGCTATCTTCAGCGGCTTCCTCACCTCGGCAGCCATCTCGGTCGTGCTCTTTGGTATCGTCGCCTTCTTCTACATGCAGGATGTGCATGGCGGATGGTGGCGACCCTTCCTGTCCACTGCGGTCGGCGTCCTCCTGGCCATCGGGCTGGACCGCTTGACCGACTACTTCACGGGCACCGAGGGCGGGCCGGTAATTGAGATTAACAAGGCCACCAGCGGCGGTCCCGCGACCACCATCCTGGCCGGTCTGGGCGTAGGCTATGAAGCCACCGTCTGGTCCGCCATGGTGATCGCGCTGACCATCCTCAGTTCCGTCCTTATCTACTTTGGGGTGGGCGCTACCGCGGCCGAAACCACCGCCTATGTCCTCTACGGCGTGGCGCTCACCGGCATCGGCATGTT
>CAYJQA010000731.1:0-2491 GCA_964372065.1 uncultured Litorilinea sp. | reverse complement strand
GTACAAGCGTGGAGCCGGACGGACGACCAACCCGACGCGCCCATCACGCCCGCGTCCCCCGACTGGCTGGAGATCGTGCAGTCCCCGGACGGCGCGAGCTTTGAGGTCGCGCCGCCGCCGGTATGGCAGACGGCCCAGCCGACGCTCTTCGGCATCGGCTGGATCGATGCCTTCCGCTAGGGGCGCGGCTAGTTGCCTTCCGCGCCGAGGGAGAACATGGTCTCCAAGTCGTGGCGCGAATAGGCTTTGAAGGCGATGAGCGTCTCGGTGCGTTCGATGTTCTCCAGCTTGAGCATATGACCCGTGACTAGCTCGGCCATTTCCTCGTTGCCGCCGACGCGAATCAGCACCACCAGGTCATAGCGCCCACCGACCGAGTAGACCTCGGACACACCGGACATCCCAACCAACTGCTCGGCGACTTCGTTGATATAGCCGTGCCGGGTGTTGACAAGTACGATTGCCGTGACCATGTCGCTCTCCTCATGCCCTTCCTGCGTCGCTTGGCTTACGCTTCTTCGATGGTGATCTTGACCATCTGGTCGCCCTGACGGATGGCGTCCACCACATCCTGCCCTGCGACCACCTTGCCAAAGACGGTGTGCTTGCCGTCCAGGTGGGGCTGGGGTGCGTGGGTGATGAAGAACTGGCTGCCGTTGGTGTTGGGACCGGCGTTTGCCATGGAAAGGACGCCCGTGGCGTGCTTCAGCGGGTTGCCCCGCGTTTCGTCGGCGAACTTGTAGCCGGGGCCACCCCGACCGGTGCCGGAGGGGTCGCCGCCCTGGATCATGAAATTGGCGATGACGCGATGGAACAGCACGCCATCATAGAAGCCCTGCCGCGCCAAGAACACGAAGTTGTTGACCGTCTGCGGCGCATGTTGCGGGTACAACTCCAACACAATGTCGCCGCGGCTGGTCTCGATGGTGGCTTTGTAGCTCTTGGCCGGGTCGATTGTCATGGCGGGCGGCTGCGACCATTGAAGGCTGGACATGTCAGGACAATTCCTTTCCTGGAACGAATGCACCGGCGCTCGTTGCGTCCGGTGAAGCTGGGAGCACGCCCGTGAGGCGCTTCTCCATAGTCATGTAGGTGGGCTGCGTGAACCCCGGATGGGAACCGTAGCCGCTGATAGTATAGCCGAGACGGGCGTAGAACGCCGTGTTTTGGGGAAGCTGTAAGCGCACGCCCAGGGTAAGCCGGGTGAGACCGGCGGCGAGAGCGCGGCGTTCGGCAAAGGCCATGAGTTGGCGGCCAACGCCATGTCTGCGCGCCGCGGGGACAACAGCCACGCGGCCGACGTAGAGCGCATCGTCACGCGGCTCGAAGAGCAGACAGCCGACGGGATCGGCGCCCAACCGGCAGAGCGCGGCTCCGCCGCGTGCCATATGGGCGGTCAGCGAAGCCACCGTCTCACGATGTGCGCCGGATGGCGGCTCCAGGCGGCCAACGTACTCGGCATAGGCTGCGTGGATCACGCGTAGGATGTCGGGCGCATCCGCCGGCGTCGCGGCCAGGACCACCGGCCGGGCGTCCGCGGGGGTCAGTCCGCTATCAACGTCCATTGCGGCTCCCTCAGCGTGACCCGGATTCGGCGCGCCCGCGCAGACCCAGCTCGGTGACCGCGCCGCCCATGGTGCAGAAGGCGGCCGCAAAGACGGCCAGCGGCCATGCGTTGGGGAAGACATAGAGGCCGAGGATCGGCAGCGCGAAGATCGACCCGATCAGGGCATGGACGCCGCCCCGCGCCTTGGCGTAGTAGGCCGTGGCCGCACCCGCAATCAACGGCGCGATCACCGTCGCTAATAACTCGCTGTTCAAGCTCAAGTGCAGCGCCTGCACTGCGCTGTGCGTCAGGGTGACCAGCAGCAGGTTCATGGCGAAGGCGAAGATGACGCCTGTCCAACGCAGCGGCGGCTTGGGTGCTGCGGTACGTCTGCTCATGCACGACTCCTACGGGGGCGTCACCCGGTCCGGCGCGGGTGTGCCCGATCCTAGCGGCTCTGGGCCAACTCGGCCTGCACCTGTTCCGTGGCTTGCACCAGCGCAGCATAGGGCTGCGCGCCGGATACCAAGTAGCGCATATCAAAGACGATGGCCGGAACGCTGGTCAGCCCGTGCTGCCGGGCGAAGTCCTGGTCATCGCTGACCAAGAGGTCGTAGGCCGGTTCATCCAACGCGGCTGCAAAGGCGACCGGGTCCAGACCGGCTAGCTCCGCCTGCCGGACCAACACGCCGCGATCGCCGATGTCGAGTCCGTCAAGCCAGTAGGCATTCATCACCGCACGATGGTAGGCTGCGCCCATACCCTGGGCTGCGGCGACCTTCGCGCCGATGAGCGCCAGGCGGCTGTTGATCCCGAACGGCCCTTGGTTCAGTGTGACGCCGTGCTGCTCTTGGGCGATGGCGTCTAGGCGGGGGCGATTCGCCTGGATCATGGCGAGATAGTCCGGTGAGATGGGCGGCGACCCGGCGGGACGCAGTTCAAAGG
>CAYJQA010000730.1:0-2493 GCA_964372065.1 uncultured Litorilinea sp. | reverse complement strand
AAGTCGCTGACGTTGCTAAACATCTCACCCCACTGGCTCGCCAGCAGGTTGACGACGTTGACGCCTTCGGCTTTGCCTTCCAGCAGCGCGGTCACCGGGCTGAGGAAATGCACGTGCGTGTCCGCCGTGACCCAACCGGCCTCGCGCCAGTGGAGCACCTTCTCCAACTCAAAGGTGATGGCCTCGGTGGCGGCGTCCACCGTAAAGGTGGTGCGAATGGGCGCGACCTCATAACCGCGGGTGATCTCCACATAGGCGGTGCCCAGCGGCAGATCGACGATGCACTCGCCGTCGACATAGCCATACTGGTTGTGAACGTTGCGGAACTCGCCGTAATTGTCCTCAAACCAGTTGGCGTTGACCTTGCGATGGCGGCCGCGCGCCGGCAGGTATTCGCCGCCCGCGCCGTGTATGTGCAGCCGGGCGGTGACGGGCAGCCCGCTGCCTTTCTCGGCCAGGCGAATGGTGACGGGGCGCACGGCGGGGGCGATCTCCACGATGCTGCCGGTAGGGAGGTCGGCCAGCGGATAGACGGCATAGTCTCCGCTGCCGGTCCTCACGTAGAGCTTGGCCGCGGGATGGGCGGCGTATTCCACCACAACGGCGTCGGACGCACGCGCCGGTTCGACCACGGGGATGCCGGTACGCCAGGTCGCCGGGTCATAGTCCAGCGCGGCGCGGGCCGAGATGATCTGACCCAAGTCGATGTGGATGTCGTCCAACTCGCCGATGGCGTTGAGGCTGACGCCTGCGGGCAGCGGCAGGCGCAGCTTGCGCCGCAGACCAGGGCGCAGCGGATGGTCGGCCAACTGGGTGGCGCTGATGGCATAGACGACGGCGCGCTCGTTGGCCGGGGTCAGGGTGAGGGCGCGGATAGCCTTGTCCGGGTGCGGATTGGGCATGGCATAGACCCACAGCTTCTCCGGCGCAAGCTCGCGGCCGGAAAAGTGGCGCGTCTCGCTGCGGCCATAGGGCTGCCGCGCCACCCGGCCCATGCTCTGCTCTTCGGTGGCGTTCAGGAACGCTTCGGGCTTGCGGTGAGGCAGACAGGCAAACGGGCTGGCCCCCCACAGGATGCGGCTCTGCTGGATGGCAAAGCGCCGCAAGATAGGCACGGTCGCCTGTTCACCGTCGGTATAGGTCAGGGTGTAGTCGGCCACGTGATCGCCTAGTTCGTTGCCGTCCACCCACGTATCGGCCAGACCGGGCTGGTAGACGGTGACGCGGTCTTCGACGGCGTGCAGAAAGACGATATAGGTCGCGTGCAGGTCGCCGGCGGGGATCGTCACCGCGCTTTGGTCGAGCCGCACGACGTTGGCCGCCTGCGCTGGACCCAGCCGGAACGGGATGCCCAGATAGTCCTGGTCGCCAAACGCCTGGGCCAGATCGGCCGGCGGGCGCAGCGGTGCGGGCAGGGCGGCGCGATCCACGTTGAACGCGCCGCTCAGGTCCAGGGGCGCGAAATGAGATGAGGCAGGAATAGGCATGGCCGCGAACCTTTCGGGATGAGAGGTGGGAATCGGGTGGGCCGGTGAGTTCATGGTAACATAAGGCCGGATCACGGCCAAGCAGACCGCTTTCCTCGCATCGCCCTGCCCACCCTATGGAGGTGTAATATGCGTATCGGCGCCGTTTTTCCGCAGACCGAGTTCGGCAACGACCCGCTCGCGATCCGCGACTATGCCCAGGCCGTCGAGGCATTGGGCTATACCCATATCCTGGCGTATGACCATGTGTTGGGGGCGAATCCCAATCGCCCCGGCGGCTGGACTGGGCCATACACCCATATGACGCCCTTCCACGAACCCTTTGTGCTCTTTGGCTATATGGCGGGCGTGACGCAGCGCGTGGAGTTCGCCACGGGCATCATCATCCTGCCCCAGCGCCAAACGGCTCTGGTCGCCAAACAAACCGCATCGCTGGATGTGTTGAGCGGCGGGCGGCTCCGGCTGGGGGTCGGGATAGGCTGGAATCAGGTGGAATACACCGCGCTCAACGAGGAGTTCGGCAACCGCGGCAAGCGCCTGGACGAGCAGCTTGAGGTCTTGCACAAGCTGTGGACCGAGCCGCTGGTGACCTTCGCCGGGAAGTACCACACGATCCCCGATGCCGGGCTGAACCCGCTGCCGGTGCAGCGACCAATTCCCATTTGGTTTGGCGGCCATGCCGACGTCGTGATGCGCCGCGTGGCGCGCTGGGGCGCGGGCTGGATGCCCAACTATCGCACGCCGGAGGACGCGGCAGCCACGCTGGCCGTGCTGGACCGCTGCCTGGCTGAAGCGGGACGCTCCCGGCCCGATGTGGGGCTGGAGGCGCGCGTCGCCTTTGGTAAGGGGGACGCCGAGCAATGGGCGCACCTCATCGATGGTTGGCGCGCCGTGGGCGCGACCCATCTGACGGTCAACACGATGGGCAGCGGTTTCACGCGTCCGGACGAGCACGTGGCCGCGCTGGTGCGCTTTGCCGAAAGCGTGTTGCCGGTCTACGCCGGTT
>CAYJQA010000729.1:0-2503 GCA_964372065.1 uncultured Litorilinea sp. | reverse complement strand
CCCCGGACGCGCCACCGGCCGCGCCGGACCCAGACGCGCCGCCGGAGCCTTCGGCCACGCCCGACGAGGCCGAGGACGACGGTACCTTTACGCTGACCCCCACGCCGACCGACGCAGCAACCGATGAGCCAAGCGGCGGGCCGGGCGAAGACGCGACCCCGGCGCCGACGCCCACCGACGACACGGATGCGCCGGTCGCGACCGCCGCGCCCACGGACGAACCCACGCCGGACAACACGCCCGCACCCGTTCCGGCGCGGCGGCGCTTGTCCACGCCCACGCCGACGGCTACGCCCGACGCGCCGCCCGCGGACGACACGCCGATGCCCATCGCCGGCGCGACCACACCCGCGCCCGCCGCCGCCATCACGCCCACCGCGACGCATACCCCCACCGCCACGCCCGTCCCCAACTCCCCGCTGCCCACGCCCGCAGGCTAGACCGCGCGCCTTTGCCCGGCGCACACACGACGCCGGACAACCCGCCCCCCAGCATGTTGCCGGGGGGTTGTTTTTCCTTGCCTGCTGTCGTAGACTTTGGCAAGGGATTGAAGCAACCGAAACGGTTAGGCCAGGGAGCGAAGATGGAGCCGACGACAATGCTGCCAACCTGGGCCCCGCGTGTGACTCAGCAGCAGATCCGCCAACTCTATGCGGCGGATGCCCAGGGCATCTACGACGAGGAACTCATCGCCGCGGTGGGTTACGGCTTGCTGGCCCGCTGCCAAAGTTTCCTTGAGGCCAACGAGGCAGCCGAAGGCCGCGCGCGCTGTCCCCGGTGCGATGCCGTCATCTGCCACACGGGCCGCAAGGAGGAACTGCTGCGGTGCGCGTGCGGCTGGGAACTACCTTGGGGGGAGTACTTCAAGACGATCCAGCACATGCAGCTCAGCGGCGCGGAGCCGGTCCGCGCGCTGTTTCGCACGTTCCTGGCCGCGTTTCCGTTGGCGCGCAGCCTGCAGGAACAGGTGGTACAGATCGACCGCCTGCTGCATGGCTTCCATTGGTACTATAAGACGAACGGACCCACGCGGCCGGTGGCGATCAATTTGATCCAGGGGCGCTTGGGCGAGGTGATTGCCCTGCTGGACAGCCTCACCTATGGCGAACAAAGCACGCCCGGCACGGTCGCGGAGTATGCGCGCTGGCAAGCGACGCTGGCCGAATCGTGGGCCGGGACAGCGGACGAAAGGTGAGTACACTTGTGACCATCGTCATTCGTCGCGGCGAACCGGAGGACTACGCGGCCGTGCGGCAAGTGTACGCCGGGCCGAAAGCCTTCTCCGGCACGCTCCAACTGCCTTTTCCCTCGGCCGATCTTTGGCGCAAACGCATGGCCGAGCCGCCCGAAGGCTTCTTTAACTTGGTCGCCTGTGTCGAGGGTGAGATCGTGGGTCACTCGGGCGTACAGACCTTCCCCAATTCGCCCCGGCGACGCCACGCCGGCAAGGTCGGCATGGCCGTGCGCGACGACTGGCAGGGCAAGGGCGTCGGCTCCGCGCTCATGCAGGCCGCGCTCGACCTGGCGGACAAGTGGCTCAATCTCAGCCGCCTGGAACTGGAAGTCTTTGTCGACAACGCGCCCGCCATTCACCTCTACGAGAAGTTCGGCTTCCAGATCGAAGGGAGGCTGGTCCAATACGCGTTTCGCGACGGGCAGTTCGTGGACACCTACACGATGGCCCGGCTCAGGGGGTAGCTCGATAACCTGTGACTCACCCGTCATTATGACAAGTGTTTGCGTTGCGTTAGACCTGGCGATTTTCGGAATCTTGTCTACTCTTTCATGCGTTCATAGGGTATAGAGTCTCGACTAGACAACGCACCCGCGGGCAATCGTCGCCCGCCACGGAACCGACCGGAAACTGTCGCACCGTCTTTCGCCTGGGCGCATCTTCATCGTTCTACCTGTGCCGCTTGGCTGCGCCGCAACGCCTTGTACGCGAGGAGTACACGTACACAGAGAGACACATGAGATTTGACCGCTTTACCGAAAAGGCCCAAGAAGCTGCCATGCGGGCCTACGAAATCTTGCAGCGCTATAAGCACACGCAGGTCGACACCGAGCACATCTTCTTGGCGCTGCTGGAGCAGGCCGACGGGACGGTCGGCCAGTTGCTCACCAAGCTGGGCGCGACCCCGGACATCCTGGCGCGCAAGCTGGAAGCCACCCTCGAAGCCGCGCCCAAGGTGGCCGCCATGCCCTATGGCAGCCAGCCCACGGCGCAGGTCTTTATCACGCCGCGCCTCAAGCGCGTCATGGACGTAGCCAACGAGGAAGCGAAGAAGCTCAACGACGAGTTCATCAGCACCGAGCATATCTTCTTGGGCATCGCGGGCGAACGCAACACGCCCAGCGCCAGCATCCTGCGCGAGGCGGGCGTGACCCGTGAGCAAATCTACGCCGCCATCGAAGAGCTACGCAACGGCCAGCGCGTTACCTCGCCCAACGCCGAGAGCAAGTATCGCGTGTTGGAGAAGTACGGCCGCGACCTGACCATCTC
>CAYJQA010000728.1:0-2518 GCA_964372065.1 uncultured Litorilinea sp. | reverse complement strand
GCGCAGACCGGGCCGGTCAACCAGCCGCCAGGCGGGCGGCAAGGGCTTCGGCGAGCGCGACCGACGTATGCACCTGCGGCACGATGGCAACGCGCAGCCCTAGCGCACGCGCCGCGGCCGCGGTCTGCGGGTCGATGCAGGCGACGGCGACGTCATCCAGCATGGAGAGGGAGCCGCCTTCGTACTTGAGCCGTTGAGCGAAATAGCGCACGTTGTTTTCGCTGGTGAAGGCGATGCCGTCCACATCACCAGACCAGAGCATGGCGGGCAACTCGTGGCCGCCCTGCCCCATGACGGCGCGGTAGGCGACGACGGGAATTACCTGGGCCTTGTAGTCGCCCAGCAGGGTGGGCCAGTCTGCGCGCGCGCCGGCCGGAAGCGGCAGCAGCACGCGCGTGCCGGGCGTCAGACGCATGGCACGCACAAGTTCGAGATGGCTGTGGGTCTCCGGTAGGATGTCCTCAAAGTGGAGCAGATCGTGGACGGCCGCGCGCGTGTTGGAGCCATAGGCGGCGATCCGCACGCCCTTGAGCTTGCGCTGCTCCAGCTTGAGCGCCTCGATCCGCTCGGCCACGGCGATCGCGCTGCTGGCCGTGGTAAAGAGCAGCCAGTCAACGTTACCCGCACAACAATCGTGGAGGCAGCGGTCCAACTCGGCCAGGTTGTCGGGCGGGAGGATTTCGAGGCAGGGGTAATAGACAACTTCGGCCCCGAACTCGCGCAGACGCGGCGCGGGCGAGTTGAACTCCTCGGCAGACCGGGCCAATGCGATGCGCACACCGGCGAGCGCCGCCGAGGAAGGTACAGGGTTGGCTGTTGCACTGGTAGCCATGAGGAGTTCCTTTATATGCAAATGTGGACGCCTGAGAGCTTGGCAGTCGCGCGAGGATGGCTTCCCGCGACACTCCCATGATACCATGAGGCGGCCCGGATCACCGACTGCGCCTTTGCCCTGTTTGGGGGGCGGGCCAGGTGTGAACCCATCTCATCACCCACGCACATCGAGGAGCAGGCCAAGGAAAATGGACGAACAGCTTGACCTTCAGGCGATCTACCGAGCACGCCAAGCGATTGCCGGTGTGGCGCGACGGACGCCGCTGGTGTATTCGCCCGCGCTGTCGCGGCGCAGTGGCGGGCAGGTCTTTCTGAAATTGGAGAACTTGCAGGAGACCGGATCGTTCAAGGTGCGCGGGGCGATCAACTGCCTTAGCCGGCTCACGGATGCGGAACGTGCCGCCGGGGTCGTCACGGTTTCGACCGGGAATCACGGGCGCGCGGTGGCGTTTGTGGCGCGGCGGCTGGGGATGCGCGCGGTGGTGTGTGTGCCCGCGGCGGTATTGGCGCACAAGGTGGCCGCGATGCGCGAACAGGGCGCGGAGGTGCGGGTGGCGGGCGCGGATCAGGACGCGGCCGAGGCGGCGGCCCTGGAGCTGGCCGCGGCTGAAGGGTTGACGCTGGTGTCGCCATTTGATGACCCGGCGGTGATCGCAGGGCAAGGGACGATTGGGATGGAAATCTTGGAGGACCTACCGCAAGTCGAGGTTGTAGTCGCGCCGCTGTCGGGCGGCGGGCTGTTGGGCGGAATCGCACTGGCAATCAAGCGCGCCGCTCCCGGCATCCGAACGGTGGGCGTGAGCATGGCGCGCGGCGCGGTGATGGCGGCGAGTCTGGCGGCGGGACGGCCCGTGCAACTGCCGGAGGAACCCACGCTGGCGGACAGTCTGATGGGCGGCATTGGCCTGGCGAACCGCCATACCTTTCGCCTCATCCAACAGACGGTGGATGCAACGGTGCTGCTATCGGAGAAGGAGATCGGCCAGGCGATGGTCTTTGCGCTGCGGGAGGAGCATCAAGTCGTGGAGGGCGGCGGCGCGGTCGCGTTGGGCGCGGTGCTGCACGACAAGCTCGACTTGGCGGGCAAAACGGTCGCGGTGGTCGTCAGCGGCGGCAACGTGGGCATGGGTACGCTGGCGGCGCTACTGACGACCCCCGCAGGTCAAGGCGCGGCGGGCTAACTGCTCATCTCGCTAAGCTGTTCTTCGGCCAGGGTGCGCAGGTTGTCGGCGCCGGCAAGTTCCATCGTTTTCTCGAAATCGGCGATGGCGTTGTCGGTTTCGCCGCGGCTGCGATAGACCAGGCCGCGACTGTAATACGCGATGGCGAAGTCGGGGCTGATGGCGATGGCTTGGCCATGGTCGGCCAGCGCTTGGTCGGTGTTGCCCGAGTTGAAGTAGGCATTGCCCCGGTTGACGTAGGCGACGGCCAACGTCGGGTCGAGGGTGATGGCCTGGGTGAAGTCGGCGATGGCGGCGTCATACTCGGTCTTGAGGGCGTAGACATTGCCGCGCATAAAGTAGGCGACGGCCAGGTCTGGGACAAGCTCGATGGCTTTGGTGTGGTCGGCCAGGGCCGCATCGTGATTGCCCGCGGCGGCGTAGGTGTTGCCGCGGTTGAGGTAGGCCGGGATGAGTGCCGGGTCCAGTTCAATGGCCTTGGTGTAGTCGGCGATGGCGGCGTT
>CAYJQA010000727.1:0-2535 GCA_964372065.1 uncultured Litorilinea sp. | reverse complement strand
GGTCAAGATCGTCCAGGGATATCTGATCCCGCGTCAGATTAAGGAAAACGGCCTGACGCCGGACGAAGTCGAATTTACCGAAGACGCGCTGCGGGCTATGGTCCAGGGCTACACCCGCGAGGCAGGCGTCCGCAACCTGGAGCGCGAGATCGGCAAGATCTGCCGCAAGCTGGCGGCCAAGGTGGCCGCGGGCACGGTTAGCGGCAAGACCGTCGTAGACGCCGCCGCCATCGCCGGTTTCTTGGGCCGCCGCAAGTTCCACAGCGAGGAAATCGCCGAACGCACCGAGCTGCCCGGCGTCGCTATCGGCTTGGCCTGGACCATGGCTGGCGGTGACATCCTCTTTCTGGAAGCCACCCGCGCCCCCGGCGACAAAGGCTTCACCCTCACCGGCCAACTGGGCGACGTGATGAAGGAGAGCGCCCAAGCGGCGCTCAGCTACATCCGCAGCCGCGCCGCCTCCATGGGCATCGACCCGGAGATCTTCCGCAAGTCGGACATCCACCTGCACTTGCCTGCCGGGTCCATCCCCAAAGATGGTCCCAGCGCGGGCATCACCATGGCCACGGCCCTGGCAAGCCTGCTTACCGGACGGGCCGTCCGCAGCGAGACCGGCATGACCGGCGAGGTGACGCTGCGCGGCAAGGTGCTGCCCGTGGGCGGCATCAAGGAAAAGATGTTGGCCGCGGCTCGCTTTGGCCTCAAGACCGTCATCCTGCCCAAGCACAACGAAGCCGACTTGGACGACGTGCCGGAAACCGTCCGCACCCAATTGACCTTTATTCTCGTCGATACTGTTGAAGAGGTATTGGCCGCGGCATTAGAACCTGCGCCCGTGGAGGCGCCCGCCACAGCGGGCGCGAACGGCGACGGCTTGCCGGAACCGACCACCGCGGGCTGATGTGATGACTCGGACAGGCGCACAAACGCCGTTTTAATACGCGTTTTGATCGAAAGTTGCGCGGTTTGGCGTTCTCCCCCTATAATTGGCGTGGCGCAAGTTGATGTGCACAGCCATCGCAGGGAGCGCCTGAAAATTGATAAGTTAACTAGATTCTGTTCGTAGAGGAGCAATGTAGAAATTTGTGAGTAGGCGAAGAAAACCGAATAGCGGTCGCCAGGCGTCTACCGTGACGCCTGCCCAAACAGCCGCAAGCACCCCGCAGCGTCGTTGGTACAAAGTTGACCTCCACCTGCACACCCCGGCTTCCAGTGATTATGAGGAGCCGAAGGTCAGCTACTTGGACTGGATGCGTACTGTCGCCAAACGGGGGTTGGAGATCGTGGCTATCACCGATCACAACACCGTCGCCGGCGTCGCCGCCATCCGCCGAGAGATTGAATTGCTGACCCAGTTGGAGGGGTTGAACCGGCTGACGGACGATGAGCGGGCCAGGCTGGCAGAGTGGCGTGAGTTGGCCAACCAAGTGTTGGTCCTCCCTGGTTTTGAGTTTACCGCCACCTTTGGCTTTCACATCCTGGGCATCTTCCCGCCGGATACATCCATCCGGCGGTTGGAACATGTTTTGCTCAGTCTGAATGTGCCCGCTGAGAAGCTGGACGCTGGCTCCACCGAGACCGGCTCCGCGACCGACGTTCTCACCGCATATCGGGTGATCCACGAGGCCGGCGGTCTTGTGATTGCGGCGCATGCCAACAGCACGCATGGCGTTGCCATGCGTAATTTCCCCTTTGGCGGTCAAACCAAGATTGCCTATACCCAGGACATCAACCTCGACGCGCTTGAGGTCACCGACCTCGAACGCGGCCAGCGGTCCACCGCGCGCTTCTTCAACGGCAGCAAGGTCGAATATGCGCGGCGGATGCACTGCTTTCACGGCAGCGACGCCCACCGCCTGACCCTTGACCCCAAGAACCCCAAGCGGTTGGGCATCGGCGACCGCGCCAGCGAATTCATGCTGGACGACGCCACCTACGAGGCGATGGCCGCCGTGCTGCGCAGCAAGCAGTTCGACCGCACCCGGCCCTTCTATCCGAAGGACCAACCGTTCGACTCCCTGGCTGCCGCGCGCGAAGAAGGCCCCAGCCTGGTCCAGAGCTTTCACGAGTCCGCCAGCCAACGCGGCGGCAAGCTTACGGCCATCGTCAACGACATCTGCGCCTTTGCCAACACGGCCGGCGGCGCGGTCTTCATTGGGGCCAGCCCACGCAAGACCAAACCCCAGGGTTTGCTCAATCCGCTCGAAGTGCAGCAGGAAATCCTGGCCGCGCTGGACGAGCGGCTACGGCCCACGCTAGACCTCAAGTACGACGTAGTGGAAAGCGAAGGGGTCAAGGTGCTGCGCATCCAGGTCCCCAAAGGCCCGGATCGGCCCTACTGCCTGGACGACTACAAGTACTATGTGCGCGACGAGGTCGACACCACCCTGGCCGTACGCGATGAGCTGATCGCCCTGGTGCGCGAGGCGGTGGAGCCGGCAGCACGCCCGACGCGGACCGTGCAGCCCGCGCGCAGCGGCGGCGATCGCGGGGGGCGCGACCGTGGCGGCCGCGCCCGTTATACCGGCCCGCGTG
>CAYJQA010000726.1:0-2546 GCA_964372065.1 uncultured Litorilinea sp. | reverse complement strand
ATCGTTGGCGCGCCAGTTTGTGCTGGGCCGCGGCTTCTTCCGCCAACACTTTGGCGAAGGCGTCGAAACGCCGGTGCTGTGGCTGCCCGATGTCTTTGGCTATGCCTGGAACCTGCCGCAACTGATCAAACAGGCGGGCATGGATTATTTCTTCACCATCAAGATCGGCTGGAGCCAGTACAACCGGCTGCCCTATGACAGCTTCTGGTGGCAAGGGCTGGACGGCACGCGCGTCCTCACCCACTTCAGCACCACTCCCGACGACGGCGCGTTTGCCAGCACCTACAATGCGATGGCCTCGCCCAGACAGGTGTTGGGGACCTGGACCAACTTCCAGCAAAAGGAAGTCGCGCCGGAATTGCTCATGGCTTATGGCTTTGGCGATGGCGGCGGCGGCCCCACGCGCGAAATGCTGGAAAACATCCGCGCCATGAGCGACTTCCCCGCCACCCCGCACGTCAGCCAGACCTCGGTCGGCGACTTCTTCCGTACCCTGGAGCAGACTGCCGGGGACCGTCTGCCCACCTGGAACGGTGAGCTTTACCTGGAGATTCACCGCGGCACCTATACCACCCAGAGCCGCAACAAGCGCGCCAACCGCAAGAGCGAGTTCCTGCTCCACGACGCCGAGTTCGCGGCGACGCTGGCGAGCCTCGTCGCGCCCGCCGCGACTTATCCCGCCGAAGACCTGCGCCATGCTTGGGAGTTGGTCTGCCTGAACCAGTTCCACGACATCATCCCCGGCAGCAGCATCACGCCCGTCTACGTCGAATCGCAGCAGCAGTATGCCGAGATTCGCGCCATCGCCGAGCGCGTGCGCGACGAGGCGCTGGACACCGTGGCCGCCCAGGTGGACGCCGACGCGCTCGTCGTCAACCCCACCGGCTTCGCCCGCCGCGACCTTGCCTTCTGGCCCGGCCAGGCCGCCACAGGCCGCAACTTGGAGCGCGACGACGGCGCGCCTGCCATCATCCAACCGGCGCCGGACGGTCTTTGGGTAGACGCGGGCGAGCTTCCGCCCTACAGCGTCACGCCGCTGCGCTTCGGCGAGCCGCAGGGCACGGCGGTCGCATCGCCTTTGACCGTCACACCGGCCTTGCTGGAAAACGACCTGCTGCGCGTGGAGCTTAACGCGGCCGGCGACATTACCCGCATCTTCGACAAAGCCAACGGCCGCGAGGTCCTGCCCGCCGGGGCCATCGCCAACCAGTTCCAGGCCTTTGAGGACCGCCCGCTCAACTGGGACGCCTGGGACGTGGACATCTTCTATGATGACAAGATGTGGACCGCGGACCCCGCCCAGTCGGTGACGGTGGTCGCGCAAGGCCCGCTACGGGCGACGCTGGAGATTCGCCGCCGTATCCTGCACAGCGCCTATGTCCAGCGCATCAGCCTCGCCCACAACAGCCCGCGCCTGGACGTGGAGACGACCATCGACTGGCGCGAGCGCCATGTCATGCTCAAGGTCGCCTTCGCCGTGGACGTCCTCACGCCCACCGCCACCTACGAAATCCAGTGGGGCAACGTGGAGCGCCCCACCCACCGCAACACCAGTTGGGACTGGGCGCGCTTCGAGAGTTGCGCCCAAAAGTGGGTGGACCTCAGCGAAGGCGGCTACGGCGTGAGCCTGCTCAACGACTGCAAATACGGCCATGACATCCACGAAAACGTCATGCGCATCAGCCTGCTCCGCAGCCCCACCATGCCCGACCCGGAAGCCGACCAGGGCGAGCATCGCTTCGCCTACAGCCTGCTGCCGCACGCCGAACGCTGGAACGAAACGACGGTCGCCGCCGCCTACGCCCTCAATGACCCGCTGTTGGTCGCGCCGGGCCAGCGCCGCCAGTCCGCCGGGACCTTGCCCGCCAGCCTGGTCGCCGTGGATGCGCCCAACATCGTCGTTGAGACCGTCAAGCGCGCCGAAGACGGTCGCGGCATCGTCGTGCGGTTCTATGAAAGCCGCCGCCGCCGGGGCGAAGTCACCCTGACCACCGGCTTCCCGCTGGCCGCTGCCTGGCGGGCCAATCTGCTGGAGGAAAACCAGACCGAGTTGACGCCTCAGGGCCATCAGCTACGCCTTGCCGTGAAGCCCTATGAGATCGTCACGCTGCGCCTCGTGCCTGCCTAGACGCACGCGTTGACCCGCTCCGTAGCACAAAGCAGCGGGCGTCCACCGGCCGGTGGACGCCCGCTGGCGTGTCAATAGTCAGGCGTCTGCTTGCCGCGCAGCGGGTTATTGCCCGCTGGTGAAGCCCAAGAAAAGCTGAAGCGCGCCTTCGCCCAGGTCGGAGATGAAATCCACCCAGGTGCTTTCGGTCGTGACGCCGCTCGCAGCCAGCCCGGACAGGTCGATGCGCCAGTTCTGGTTGGCATACCACCCGCCGAACAGGGCCATCGCCAACACCAAGATCAGATAGACGCGCAAGTACAGGCGGCGAGTGCGGATCATGACAGACTTTCCGGGCGACGATTGCCAGCAGATCATGTGGGCAAGAGATTTGCCAACATCTTGCGCTATGATATACTGTCGGATACAAAGTGACAAG
>CAYJQA010000725.1:0-2556 GCA_964372065.1 uncultured Litorilinea sp. | reverse complement strand
CTGCCAATATCGTATGCCGAGTTCACTATGCATGCTTTATCACGTGACGATTCCCTAAGGAGACTGTCAGTTTCTTGGGGGGCTGGAGTGGATGTTTGATTGGAACAACCAACTTCAGTAGCGACTAAGAGGATGCCGATGGCGACTGCGAGTATTTTTTTCATTTTCATCATTGATCTGTAAGTAGCAGAAGCCAGGTTGACGCGCAACCTGGCTTCCGGTCCCGTTCAGTTGCAGCTACCTACCCGGTCGCGCCAACGGCTATGGCTGCCCTTCGGGCACGGCCGCGATGTTGACCGCCGACGAGACAGACTCCTCACCGGCGGCCAGCGCCTTGTTGAGCGCCTGCATATACGCCTTGGCGCTGGCAACGATGATGTCCGTATCGACCCCGCGGCCGCTGAACAACCGGCGGCGCTGACGGCCTTGCGCCGTCTCCTTGTAGCCGATGCTGCGTTCCGGCGCTTCGATGCGAATCGTCACATCGCCGTTGGCGTCAAAGCCCTCGGTGATAGCCTGCACCAGAAATTCCACCAGGTTGTTGCTCACGCCCACCACCCGGTTGATACCCTTATAGACCGCATCCACCGGCCCGGTGCCGATGCCCGCATCCACGAGGGTTGCGCCGGTCTGCGTGTTATGCAGCGTGACCACCGCGGTCGGCAGCATGTTCGTGCCGCACTGCACCTGGATGTTGACCAGTTCCCAGACTTCTTGCGGCTGGTAGATCTCGTCGCCGACCAGCGCTTCCAGATCAGCGTCGGTGACGGTCTTTTTCTTGTCCGCCAAATCCTTGAAACGCTGGAAGATGTCGTTCAGTTCCGCGCCTTCCAGGTGATAGCCCATTTCCTCCAGCTTGCGGCGCAGCGCGTGGCGGCCCGAATGCTTGCCCAGCACCAACCGGCTCTGATTCAGGCCGATGGTGGACGCATCCATGATCTCGTAGGTGCGCTTGTTCTTGAGCATCCCGTCCTGGTGGATGCCCGCCTCGTGGGCAAAGGCGTTCGCCCCCACAATGGCCTTGTTGGGCTGGATCACCATCCCCGTATAGCGGCTGACCATATCGCTGGCGCGGTGGATCTCGGTGGTGACGATATTGGTCTCCAGCCCGATCTGCTGGTGGCGCACGTAGATCGCCATCGCCGTCTCTTCCAGGCTGGTGTTGCCGGCGCGCTCGCCGATGCCGTTGACGGTCACTTCCACCTGGCGCGCCCCGTTGCGCAGACCGGCCAGCGTGTTCGCCGTCGCCAAGCCCAGGTCGTTGTGGCAGTGGACGCTAAAGATCACGTCCTGGCCGCCGGGCACGTTCTCGCGCAGATACTTGATCAGCCCGCCGTACTCCTCCGGCGTGGTAAAACCCACCGTGTCGGGGATGTTGAGCGTGGTCGCGCCGGCGCGGATGGCGACTTCCAGCACCCTGACCAAGAACTCCGGGTCGCTGCGGCCGGCGTCTTCGGGGCTAAACTCCACATCTGAACACAGGCTGCGGGCGTACTGCACCGTGTCGCCCGCGGTCTCCAGCACCTCGTCACGACTCATGCGGAGCTTGTGTTGCATGTGGATGTCGCTGGTCGCCAAGAAGGTGTGGATGCGCGGGCGGACTGCGCCCTGTACGGCCTCCCACGCCTTGTCAATGTCGTTCTTGTTGGCGCGGGCGAGTCCGGCGATGGCGGGCGGCGCGACCACCTGCCCATCGCGGTCGAGCCGCGCCTGGCGGCCCACGGTGTTGGCGATCTGGCGCACCGCATCCAGGTCGCCGGGGCTGGCCGCGGGGAAGCCCGCTTCCATGACGTCCACGCCCAGGCGGGACAGTTGCGCCGCGATATCCAGCTTTTCTTGGGTGTTGAGGGTCGCGCCGGGGCTTTGTTCGCCGTCGCGCAGGGTCGTATCAAAGACGACGACCCGGTTGCCGTGGGCGATGGTGCGGGTATGTTCGCGAATGTCTTGAATGACAAACTGGGTAATGTCTACATCACCTACGGCGGGGTCGTCTTTCTGGCTGCCGTTGTCGCCGTTATCCACGGATTCCATCTCGTTAGCAGTCCCGTTGCTGGCAGTGCTCATAATGAAGTCAGTTCCTCTGGCCGGGCACACATCCCAGGCGTGAAATGAGAATGGCATAAGCAAAGGTTTCAAGCGACCGCCGCGCCTCTACGCGCAGCATCTTGATCAGGCCGTCATGGTGGGCATAGCAGCATGTAAGCCCACTAAGACCATCGTCCATTCCCATCACCCCCTTTCGCAGGCAGAAAGCAGAATGTCTCACACAAAGAGCGCTAAGAAAAGCCGGAAGAAGGCTTCACCGCAAAGAGCACAAAGAACACAAAGGCAGAATCTATCAGTTGAGATCCCCAGTTGTCATTCCGCGCCCAGGGGGCGTTTCGCTGACGCTTAGCATGACACTGTGTGCGCCTTCTTTGTGATCTTTGTGTCCTTTGCGGTCAATCTCTCCCCTTCTTCTTTGCGTCGCAGCGGCTTTGCGTGAGACCTCTCCTCTTCTCTTATAGACAAATCAGGTAAACATGGCAGATAAGGCAATAAAACCGTGACTGCCCA
>CAYJQA010000724.1:0-2557 GCA_964372065.1 uncultured Litorilinea sp. | reverse complement strand
GGCGACGCGTTCCAGCAGCGCGATGGGGTCGTCGCCGGCGACGATGGCGTTGGAGGGGTCATACTGGACGCCGAAGTAGGGCGTGGCGGGCACGGCGTCCAGGACTTGCAGAAAGACGTCCATTTTCTGGGCGAACTCGGGGTATTCCCAATAACCGTCCTTGTAGTGGTTTTCCAGCCCCAACACAATGTCATATTCGCGCGCCACGGGGAGCAGCGCGTCGATGGCCTCGGCGACCCACTGCACGCCTTCGGCAATGGTGACGTCGGGGCGGCGCTGGCCGGTGAGGATGCGACAGACCGCGCCGGGGCCGCCCAGGCGCCGCGTGACGCGGATCATGGCGGCCTCTTTGTCGATCTCGCGCCGGCGGGCGGCTGGGTCGCGCTGGGTGAAGTCGGGCGAGCAGCACATCATGGGCATGGCATAGCCCGCGGCCTGGATGGCTTCGCCCACGCTGTCGATGTAGGCGTCGTCCAGGGTGGGAAAGAAGCCGACGTACATCTCCAGCCCGTCGGCGCCTAGCTCCTTGGACATCTCGATCCAGTCAAAGACCGACATGGTACGGTGCAGAGAGATTTCGTCGAGATAGCACTTGGGGAAAGCGGAGATCCGCATAGACGCCTCGCTGTGGTGTAGGGTTGCGCTAGAGATGACGTGACGGCACGCGACGCGTTACGACGTTTATGGCTCCAGGATTACCTTGATGAGGTCGGAGGACAAGTCGGCGAGATCGTGGACGATCTGCGGGCCTTCCTCCAACGGCGCGATGCGCTCGACGATGGTCAGGGGGTCCAGGCGACCGGAGGAAATCAGTTCGATGGCGCGGGTGAACTCGGTGTTGAAGCCGTAGGTGCCGCGCACGGTCAGCTCGCGGGTGACGATGGTCTGCATGTTGAGTTCGATCATCTGGGCGCTGTTGCCGATCCAGGTGCAGTTGCCGCCGATGCGCGTGAGATTCAGCGCCTGCTGCACGGTTGCGCCCGCGCCGACGGCCTCAAAGACCACGTCCGCGCCCAGCCCGCCGGTGGCCTCTTTGACCGCGGCGATGGGGTCCTGCTCGTCCACCTGGATGGTGACATCCGCGCCCAAGCGTTTCGCCATGTCCAGACGGCGGGCGCTCTTGTCAGTGACAAAGACACGGCCCGCGCCCTTGAGCTTGGCCGCCAGGAGGGTGTAGAGGCCGATGGTGCCGGTGCCGACGATGGCGACGGTGTCCATCAGGCGGATGGGGGTGATCTCCACGGCGTGGAGTGCCACGGAGAGCGGCTCCACCGTGGCCGCCTGCCGCCATGACATATTCGCCGGCTTGGTGTGGACCATGGACTCTTTGACGACCAAACGGTCGGCGAACGCGCCGGGGATGTCAACGCCGAGGACATGCCGGTCGGTGCAGATGTTGGTGAGACCGACGCGGCAGTTGGGGCAGACGCCGCACGCCTGGATGGGCGACACGACGACCGCATCGCCGGGCGCAAAGCGGGTGACGTGCTTGCCCACGCCGAGCACGGTCCCGCTGAATTCGTGACCCATGATCATGGGCGGCTTGCGGCGACCGGTCTTGCCGATGTAGCCGTGGACGTCGGAGCCGCAGATGCCGACGCTGGCGACTTCGATCAGCACGTCGTCGGCCTGAACGACCGGCTCCGGGACTTCCTGTAAGGGCATGGTCCAAGGACCTTGAAAGACGAGGGCCTTCATGGGGATTCTCCTTGATACGTTCGATGGAGAGCTAGGTACACAGTGTCTATGATCATGCCATAGGACACGCGACCCGCCAAGCGATCGGGGGAGCGATGCGCGGGGGAAGGGGACCCTTCGCTTACGCTCAGGGTGACAAGCAGCCCGCTAGTCAGCCGGTGCAGTTCTTTGTACGTGTGGAAGGGGACCCTTCGCCTGCGCTCAGGGTGACAAGCGCCGAGCGAGGCGCGGGGGCTAATTGAGACGGATTCGCCGGGGGAAGGTGTGGATGGTTTGACCGCGTCGTGTGGGTGGGATACAACAGGCGTAGCGAAGACCGCGCCGGCTCCCTGATCGGAGGGGACGGGCGGGATTGACGAAAGGGTGAACGTCGCATGACCAGCCGCAGCGAAGTGGCCGTACAGGGGATGGATTGCGCCGAATGTACCATGCACGTGCAGCGGGCGATTGCCGCACTGCCCGGCGTGCACCAGGTCGAGGTCTTTCTGGCGGGCGAGAAGGCCGTCGTGGCGTTTGACCCGGCGCAGGTGGATCTGTCGCGGATTCGCGCGGCGGTCGTCTCGGCGGGGTATCAAGCGCCCGTCGCAGCAGGCCCGGATGCAACGGCCGCGCCCGCGGCGGCTGCGGCGGCTGACCTGGCGCGGCAAGCGACCGTGGTGCTGGGGCTGGTGATGGGCGCGGTGCTGACGTTGGTGGTGCTCGGCGAATGGTTTGGGCTGCTGGACGCGGCCACCACGTGGGTCCCGTGGCCGGTGGGCTGGGCGCTTGTGCTGGTGGCCTGGTGGCCGGTGCTGGTGAAGGTGGCGCGCGCGGCGCTGCGGCGGCAGGTCTTGGCCCACACGCTGATGAGCTTGGGTGT
>CAYJQA010000723.1:0-2572 GCA_964372065.1 uncultured Litorilinea sp. | reverse complement strand
GCTCAAAGCCGCCCTTCGTCAACGCCCCGACCGCATCATGATCGGTGAGATTCGCGGGGCGGAAGGCAACATCGCCTTTCAGGCCATGCAGACCGGGCACGGTGTGATGGCAACCTTCCATGCCTCGTCGGTGCAGAAAACCATTCAACGTCTGACGGGCGACCCGATCAACGTGCCCAAGGTTAACATTGATAACCTGGACTTGATTGTGATTCAAGCGGCGGTGCGCGGGCCGGACGGTCAAACCGTGCGCCGGATCACGAGCATTAACGAGTTGGTGGACTATAACTCGGTGGACAACTCGTTTTCGTTTGTCACCGCCTTCCGGTGGAAGTCGGAAGACGACACCTTCGAGTTTCCGGGCGATATGAACAGTTTTCTGTTGGAGCAGAAGATCGCCCCCAAGCGCGGGCTGCCGGAAAGCAAGGCGCGCCAGATTTATGGGGACGTGCGCATGCGCGCCGCCATCCTAGAGAAGCTGCAAAAGCGGGCAGGAACCCTAACCTATGACCGTTTCTTCGAAATCATCTCCGAAGCTTATAAGCAGGGCCTCATTTAGCGAGTGGCTGCAAGAGCTGTTTAAGAAAGACCAGTTCCAAGAGGTCCACAGTTCCCAGCTCTTTCAGCAACTCACTTATATGTCGGCGATTGCGGCGTCGGGCATCTCGCGCAGCCGGATTTTCCAGATGGGCGGGGAGTTGCCGCTGACGCCGGCGGCCTATTTTAACCGGGTGCAACTGCTGGCACAGAAGCTCGGCTATGACTATGCGCGGGCGTGCAGCATGGTGGGGCTGTCAATCAAGTCCGAAGCGATGATTAGCTTGCTGTTGCGGCTGTCCACCGCCTTGGGGTCCGGTCAACCGGAGAAGGACTTCTTGGCCGAAGAGACGATGGTGCAGAGCAAGTCGTTTGAGAAGGAATATGAGACCGACTTGTCCTCGTTGACTAAGTGGACCGACGCCTACGCCGCCGTGACCGTCTCGGCCACGCTGATCGTGATCATCAACATGACGTCCTCGTTGATCTACCCCTTGAGCAACGGGATGTTGATCGGTTTGATCGCGACCGCGGCGGCGGCGGCCGGTGCGTCGGGGTGGGTGCTCTCGCGCGCCGCCCCCAAAGAAGAAATCGACCTATTTTCTAAAGAAGGGCCGTGGCTGCAGCGGATGGCGCTGAAACTGGTCTATTGGCTGGTTCCGGCGGTATTCATTCTCTGCCCACCACTATTCCTGCTGGGTGTCCATGTGGGCTGGGTGACCATCATCGCGGCGACGTTGCTGCTCCCGCTGGGGGTGATCAGCATGAAGGCGGGGGGGCAGATCGACAAGAAGGATCGGGAGTTCGGTCCCTTTTTGCGCTCATTAGGCGGCATGGCTGTGTCTACCGGGACGACGCTGGCCGAGGCGCTCACCCGACTGGATATCAGCACGTATCCCACGTTGTCGCCCGACCTGGCGCGGTTACGCAGCCGGTTGGCGGCCGCCATTGACCCGGAGTTGTGCTGGTATAGGTTTGCCTTGGAGACGGGCAGCAAGCTGATCGTGGACACGGTGAAGATCTTTCACGACGCGGTGAAGCTTGGCGGCGACCCGGATGTGGTGGGGTTGCTGGCCGCAGATTTTTCCTCGCGTACCATTATGCTGCGGGCCAAGCGCAAGGTGACGGCGTCCACGTTTGTCTGGTTGACGCTGGTCATGCACGGGGTCGTGGCTTTCTTGATGGTGTTGATTCAGGAGATTGTAGCCAACTTTGTATTGATGTTGCAGGAGGCCATGGCGTCACTGGATGCGGACGCGATGAGCACCTATGCGGCAGCGCTGCCCAGTTTTAATGCGCCGCAGATCGAGTTCTTCCGCTATATGGCGATTGGTATGGTGCTGCTGCTGGCGACCATCAATGCGCTGGCGATTGGCGCCACGGACGGCGGGCACAAGCTCAAGCTGGCCTTCTACTTTTCGCTGATGTTCTACATGTCCGGGGCGGCCTTTTTGATGGCGGCGCCTGTGGTGAAGGGACTTTTCCAAACATGACAACGGCGTACATGAGCGGGGATGCGACCACGGTGGTGCAGGTGAATCGTCACCGCTTGCTGGAATTGGGCCTGTATAGCAGCACGTTCACGACTGTGACGGTGGTGGCGTGGTGGTTCTGGCAAGCGCAGATTGATCCGGCGCAGTTGACGGTCGCGCTGGTCGCGAATGATCTGGGCGCGCGCCTCACGCAGTTCTTGCTGGCGCGCGAGATGGTCGTCGCGCTGGCGACGGCGGAATTTTTCTTGGGTTTGGCCGCGCTGTTGGCGCTGACGCCCCTCGGCTGGTGGCTGGAGTCGGCGCTGATCCCGGAGCCGAAGGCCAGCCCGGTGATGCTGCTGGCACAGGCGTTGCGGAAGGCCAGCGCCGCGCAGAAGGCGGCGCTGGCGAACAGTGGTCCCGACCCGGTTAGCCAGCCTGTGACGCCGGAGGGATCGCCCATCCCCGGCGATTCGGCTGCACCAGGTGTGCCGGGTCACCCATCGAACCCCTCGGCCCAGCATCAAGGTGTGGCAGAGCCAGGTCAGCAACCACAACCCGGC
>CAYJQA010000722.1:0-2583 GCA_964372065.1 uncultured Litorilinea sp. | reverse complement strand
GGCGAAGCCGGCGTGCCCTTCTTCTCCATCTCCGGTTCCGAGTTTGTGGAGATGTTCGTCGGCGTGGGCGCCAGCCGCGTGCGCGACCTCTTTGAGCAGGCCAAGCGCAACAGCCCGTGCATCATCTTCATCGACGAGATCGACGCGGTCGGTCGCTATCGCGGCACGGGTCTGGGCGGCTCCCACGACGAGCGCGAACAGACGCTCAACCAAATCCTGGTGGAGATGGACGGTTTCGGCACGGACACCAACGTGATCCTCATCGCCGCCACCAACCGCCCCGATATTCTGGACCCTGCCCTGCTCCGTCCGGGTCGCTTTGACCGCCGGGTCACCATGGACCGGCCCGACGTCAGGGGCCGTTTCGAGATTCTCAAAGTCCACGTGCGCGGCAAGCCTGTCGCGCCCGATGTGGACCTGGAGAATGTCGCCAAGCAGACACCCGGCTTTGTCGGCGCGGACCTGGAGAACGTGGTCAACGAGGCCGCCATCCTCGCGGCCCGGCGCAACAAGCGCGCCATCAGCATGAGCGAGTTGCAAGAGGCCGTGGAGCGCATCGGCATGGGCGGCCCCGAACGACGCAGCCGCCTCATGACCGAACGCGATAAGCGCATCACCGCCTATCATGAGGCCGGTCATGCCCTGGTCGCGCGGATGTGCGCCAATGCCGACCCCATCCAGAAGATCACCATCGTCCCACGCAGCAATGCCGCCGGCTATGTGTGGCAGATCTCCGACCATGACCGCGTCTTGGTCAGCCGGGGCTATTACCTGGACCGCATCGCCGTTGCGTTGGGCGGTCGCGTCGCCGAGGAAGTCATCTTTGGCGAAGTCACCACCGGGGCCAGCAACGACATTCAGACGCTCACCAGCATCGCCCGCGCTATGGTCACCAAGTACGGCATGAGCGAGAGCATGGGGCCGCTCCAGTTCGGCCAGCAGGACGAGATGGTCTTCTTGGGCCGCGAGTTGGCCGAACAGCGCAACTACAGCGAGGAAGTCGCCGAGCAGATTGACGCCGAAGTGCGGCGCATCGTGGACGCCGCCTATGTGCGCGTGCATCAGTTGCTGACCGCCAACACGGAGAAGCTGCACGCCATCGCCCGCGCCCTGCTCGACCGCGAGACGCTCGACACCAGCGAGTTTGAGGAAGTCTTCCTCGCCGCGGCCTAGCGCCGAACCGCTCAGTCCCATCGCCATCCCAGAAAAGTCGCCGGGGCCATCAAGGCCCCGGCGGTTGGTTGTGATCGGGTTGTCCGGCGGCGGCTACAGCGTCGCGTACGCGTCCTCATACTCCGCATCATCTTCCCTGAGCAGCACCTCGCGGCCCTGCCCGCCGCCCATGTCCGGGCCGACGATGCCCTGGCGCTCCAACTCCTCCATGAGCCGCGCCGCCTTGGGATAGCCGATGCGCAGCTTACGCTGTAACATGCTCGTGCTGCATGACTTCATCCCGCGCAGGATATCCAGCGCATCCTGCACCGCCTCGTCTTCGTGGTCCATCTGGTCCAGCAGGCCATTCCACGGCGGGACGGTCGCCACGGGCTGATCGCCCATGCGCGTCTTCCAGTAGGTAACGACCCTGCCGATCTCATCATCCGCCACATAGCAGCCCTGGACACGCGCCAGCTTGGCCGCCTCCGGGCGCAGCAGCAGCATATCGCCCCGGCCCAGCAATTGCTCGGCCCCCGGTGTGTCCAAGATGACGCGGCTGTCAATCTGGCTCGTCACGGCAAAGGCGATGCGCGACGGGAAGTTGGCCTTGATCAGCCCTGTCACCACGTCGGTGCTGGGCCGCTGTGTCGCCAGGATCAGGTGGATGCCCGTCGCCCGCGCCATCTGCGCCAGCCGGCAGACCTGGCGCTCGACATCGTCCGCCGCAGTCATCATCAGGTCGGCCAACTCGTCGATCACCAGCACGAGATAGGGCAGCGACGCCATGGACTTGCGTTTGCGCGCCAGGTCGTTATACCCGTCGATGTTGCGTACGCCCGCTTCACGGAAAAGCCGGTAGCGGTCGTCCATCTGCAAAAGCAGCCACGTCAGCGCGCCCATCACCTGCTGTACGTCGGTGATCACCTTGCCGATCAAGTGCGGAATGCCGTTATAGCCGGGCAGTTCCACCATCTTGGGGTCAACCATGATGAACTTGAGCGACTCCGGCCCATGCTGCATGAGCAGGCTGGTGATGATCGTGTTGATGCAGACCGACTTGCCCGACCCCGTCGCCCCGGCGATCAGCAGATGCGGCGCACGTGTGAGGTCGATGACCACCGGCGCGCCCGCCGTGTCGCGTCCCAACCCCAACAACAGCTTGCCCTTCTCCGGGCGCATGGCCTCGCCGTCCAGGATCCCCCGCAGCGCCACCAGCGTCTTGACCGTGTTGGGCACTTCGATCCCGACATAGGGCCGTCCGGGGACGGGCGCTTCGATCCGCACCGCCGGCGCGGCCAGCGCCAGCGCCAGATCGTCGGCCAAATTCACGATGCGATTCACGCGCACCTTGCGCCGCTTGCCCGACTGCTCCACATACAGCGGCTCCACGCCAAACTGCGTCACGGTCGGCCCGCTCTCCACATGCAC
>CAYJQA010000721.1:0-2592 GCA_964372065.1 uncultured Litorilinea sp. | reverse complement strand
GACCGGATGCTCGCCAAAGTGCTCCGTCGTGAACGCGGTAAATGCAATCGGCCAACTCAGCAAGAAGGCCACGAGTGTGCCCAACACCGCGGTCAACGCGCTGACGGCTTTGTTTCGATTGAGGAAGAGAATAATCGCAACAAAGGCCAGGAAGGTCGGCACTGGAGCCAGCCAGGCGATATTGATAAATCCTTCCATCCGTTCAACCTCGCTTTGCGTTCAGGGTTGCTTCCAGCCACCTCACCGGAGCCAACTCAGCGCCTCCGATGGCGAATTTTTCCATTACGGGCAGGGGGCCGCTAACGCCGGCCCTGGATCCAGTTGCCCACCAAGTAACCGGCCACCACGCCGACCGCGGCCAAGCCCAACAGCGCCAAGTCGTTGCGAACGTGCAGCAGTGACCCTACCCCCACCCCCACCGCGGCGCCGATAAAGGCCGTCCACAGCATGAGGGTTTGCGCCGATTTGCGGCGCTTCACATCCGCCAACAACGCCGCCGCATCGCGAAAATCCGGCTTGTGCTTGACGATCTCCTGCAGCGCATGGGCGGCCCCGGTATAGTTGCCTTGCCCGACCTTCTCTTGCGCCAGGTTATACAAAAACTCACATTGCTCTTCAAGCGTACCGCTGAGCGTTCGTTTCTGCATGGCGTTGGCGAGAACGGTCTATCCTTGCAGTGTGTCCAGATTGTCCAGATTGACGGTGCGGCGACCGCGGTAGATGGAGATGATCAGCGCCAGCCCGACGGCAACCTCCGCCGCGGCCACGGCGATCACAAACAGGGCGAAGATCTGCCCCTCCATCAACTCCACCGCCGCGCCATAGCGCCAGAAGGCAACCAGGTTGATGTTGACCGCGTTGAGCATCAGTTCGATGCCCATCAACGCCGCGATCGCGTTGCGGCGGGCCAGCGCCGCATACAGCCCACAGCAGAATATAAAGGCAGCCAGCACCAGATACCAGTTCAGCGGAACCATAAACCTACGTCCTTTGTTGCGTAAGTGCCGCGGGTCTAGCGGTCACGGGCCAACATGAGCGCGCCGGCCAAAGCCACCAACAGCAACAGCGCCATCAACTCAAACGGAATCAGATACGTGGTGACAAAGAGCTGACCCAACGTCGCGATCATCGTCTCGCCGGCCGGCAACGCGCCGCCGATTGCCGTCCACTCCACATGCGTCAAGATGCCGCCCAGCACAAAGAAAAGGAGCGCCGTGATAATCGCCGCCGCCAACCAGTTCCGATTGGTCGGCGAAGTTCCCCCAAACATCATCCCCCGCGTCAACATGATGGCGAAGGTGATGAGCGTGGAGATCGCGCCCACGTAGATCAGGACCTGGCTCACGGCCAGAAACTCCGCTTCCAACAGCACGTAGATGCCGGCGACGCCGAAGAAAGCCGCGACTAGCCCCAGTGCATTGTGATAGAGGTTGGGGGCCAGCACGACGATCAGCGCGCCCAGCGCCATCAACCCGGCGATCCCCAAGAAGATTAGCTGTTGCAGCGTCGGCAACGGTAGACCTTCAGGCATTGGTGTTCATCCCCTTGAATTGGTTCAAGGCTACAAAACCGGCTCAGTCGCCGCTCGCGTGCGGCACGGGCCGCACCACGCCGATCAACGACTTCGGCGCAAACGCACGCTTGGTGCGAATCATCTCACCCTTGAAGTAGCGGGTCAGGACCAGCATCACCACCCAGATCGCCGCCAGGTTCCCCACGAAGATCACCACATACTGCACCCAGGTCGGCGCGGGCAACTTCATGGCGACCATCTGCCACAAGATCAGCCCCAACACCATCGGCACCAGCACCTTCCACGCAAAGGCCATCATCTGGTCAATCCGCACGCGGGGGAAGGTCCCCTTGAGCCATTGCGTGACCAAATAGACGAGAGTCGTCTTGCCGAAGAAGTAAACCACGCCCAGAATCGGCACTTGGTCCACCAGCGGCCCTTGCCAGCCGCCCAGGAACAACACCGTCATGATCGCGCCCAAGAAGAAGGAGTTGAGGAACTGCGCCAAGAAGAACATGGCAAACTTCATGCCGGAGTACTCGATGTGGAAACCCGCGATCAGCTCCGACTCGGCTTCCAGAAGGTCGAAGGGCGTCTGTTCGCCTTCGGCCAGCGCGGCGATAAAGTAGATCAACATCACCGCCGGCATGACAATCCCGATCCAGCCAAGCCCCAGGTTGAACCCGAAGATATCCAGCCGCTGGAACTCGGCGATGCCGTTCATGCGCATGGACCCTACCAGCAGCACCGGCCCCAACATCGCCAGCACCATGGGGATCTCATAGCTCAACAACTGCGCCACCACGCGGAAACCGGACAACAACGCGTACTTGTTGTTGCTGCTCCAGCCGGCCATGAGCGCCGCCATGATCCCAATGGACCCCAACGCCACCAGGAACAGCACCCCCACGTTCAGGTCCGCGCCGATTAAGCCGTTGGCAAAGGGCAACACGCCCACCGACATGATCACGCCAAAGACCGACAACAGCGGGGCCAGGTTATAGGCCGCCAGGTCGGCATTGGCGGGCGTGATGTTCTCTTTGGACATCAACTTGGCGGCATCGGCCACGGTCTGGAAC
>CAYJQA010000720.1:0-2599 GCA_964372065.1 uncultured Litorilinea sp. | reverse complement strand
TGAACAGCGCCCAGCTCACGCTGGTCAAGGGCGACCTGCGCGGCATCGCGGCGGCGCGCGCGCTGTCGGTGGCCACGGTGGCCAACATGAAGCAGAACCTCGGCTTCGCCTTCGTCTACAACGCGCTGGGCGTGCCGCTGGCGGCCGGGTTGCTGTTCCCGTTCACCGGCTGGCTGCTGTCGCCGCTGATCGCCGCGCTGGCAATGAGCCTGAGCTCGGCCTCGGTGATCGCCAACGCGCTGCGGCTGCGCCGTGCCGCATTGAGCCAGGACTGACGGCGGACCAGGACGATGGACATCGTCGCGCACACATTTTGGAACGCAGCGGGCGCCATGGCGATCCATAGAGCCGAGTACGCCGACGAGAAGCGCAAGACGCGGCGCTAGCGGTTCCTCGCGGAGATGGACGCGGTAGTGCCGTGGTCGCGGCTGGAGGCGCGCCAAGTGGCGAGCGCCGCGTGCGTTGATAAGCGGTTGCCTGGTGCTTCAGGGCGAGCGCTTCACGGCACTTCGATTTGCTCGATCTCGATCTTCCGGCATGCCGAGTAGGGCGCCGGCGGCGCACGCAGACTACAAGGACGCAACGTCGGTCTCCATGCGCACGGGGCTCGTGGCCGCGTGGAGGCGTCTCCTTGACGCTGTGTGGCAACCACTAGAGTCGCGGTACGCGTAACAGCGAACGCACGCGCCGGACTGCCCCCGCCCGGGTTGCCCTCTTCCGACGCAAGCCCCGAGGCCTTCGTCACGGTGACCTCGGGGCACACACGGCCGCGCGGTGCTCCGAGCCACCGTCGGGTTCACCAGTGGGCACGGACAAGCGGGCACGCGGGTCCGTCAACAAGGTGTCCGCGAGCGGCCGCAGCAAAGACAAGGTCTGCGCCAGAGCCGCTTGTAGCACCCGGGGCCCGCCTTCGGTCAGGGGCCATCCGAGTTCGGGAAGTTCCGGTTCGATGACGACGATCACGGCGCCGCATCCGCACGGGCAGTGGCGCAGGGTCAGGCGTTCGTCGGAGAGATACCAGGGGCGCCGATGAAAGAGCACCCGTGCCGAGATCTCGGCGAATGCCCAGCGGCCGCCCAGGATGGTCTCGATGCCGTCCGGCTGGTCGTGGCGCCGCGCCACATGGTGGACGATCAGGGCGTCGAGCCCGTGCTGACAACAGATGGCGTCCATCGGGGCTAGGTCGACCAGCGCCCCATCGCAATGGAGATCGCCGTCGATCTGCACCGGCCGGTAGAAGGCCGGTATGGCTGCGCTCGCCATCATGCGCGGTGCGAGTTCTCCCGTCGAAAACACCACCTTCCGGGCTCGCCCAAGGCTCATGGCAACAGCGTAAAACGGATAGCGGCACTGCTCGAAGGTTTGCACCGCGAGGACGCGGCGGCAAAACGAAATGGCCGCGCTGGTGCCCGACAGGCCCGTGTAGCCACGCCCGCGACGCGCCGTCAGTTGCCAGAGAATGCGCGGCAGCGAGTCGGGCGTCCAGAAGTCCCGCTGCGAAACTGCCGCGATGGCCTGCACCCACTCGTCCAGGCTGGTGCCGCTCGCTGCCACACCACCCACAACCGCCCCGGCGCTGCAGCCTGCGCTCGCGCAAATCGAAATCCCGAGCTGCTCGAGCGCCAACAGGAACCCGGTGTGGGCATAGACACCTCGACCGCCACCGGAGCTCAACACAACGCCGATCCGGCTCGTCGCAGCCATTGCGCTTCGCCCGCTTACTCACCGCCAACGACGAGAGGATGGTGATGACGCCCCGATCGCGCGGGCGAATGGGCCTCTTAGCCTTGAAACGCCCAAGGCAGGCAGCGCCGCCAAAGTACCAAGCGCGCCCGCCGCGCTCAAGAAGTCACGTCGGTTCATGATGGTGTCCTCGTTAGGCCGGCCACAGCGCCCACTGCGGCGCTGACGTCGAAGGTGGCCGGCGCACCTCCGGCCGCTCATGCCGAGCTCAGGGTTTGGCCTGCGCCGCCATCTGCCGATGCTCTGCCGCCATCGTGTCGTAGCGTCTGGCGATGTCTGCGTAGCTTGACGCCGCCGCATCGCAGTGGGCGGCCCAGCTTGCGCCACCCCGGCCGCTCGGCGGCCAGGACCCGTAGCGCTTGGCCATATTGCGATGATCTTCGGCCTTGGCGCGTGCGGCCGCGGCTTCCTTGACGTAGTACTCGGCGAGCGCTTCGTGATCGGCCGGCGTACGGGCGGCTTCGATCTTTTGCTGGATCGCCTGGGACGGCCTCGTGGCCAACTCGGCACAACCCGCCAGGCCGACGCCCAAAGCCAGCATCGCACCGGCGGTGCGTCGAGAAATCTCGAGGTGCGTCTTCATCGTAGTTCTCCTGTTCGAACGAACTGCAAGAGACCTGCCACCCCTACGAGGCAACAGGCGTGGGTTGCGCCGCGTCCGCTGGTGACCCCGAAACACGGTGCGGATCGCATCGCATCTGCCACTGCTTGACGATGGCGTACAGCGCCGGGATCACGCCCAGCGTGAGCACGGTCGACGAGATCATGCCGCCGACCATCGGCGCCGCGATACGGCTCATGACCTCCGAGCCGGTGCCGGTGCCCCACATGATCGGCAGCAGGCCGGCCATGATCG
>CAYJQA010000719.1:0-2609 GCA_964372065.1 uncultured Litorilinea sp. | reverse complement strand
GGGCTATTCGCTGGACGAGCTGAAGAACGACATCACCCAGCAGACGGTCGCCGCGTTCGAGCCGTCCATCGATTATGTGGTGGTCAAGCTGCCGCGTTGGGCCTTTGAGAAGTTCCCCGGTGTGGACCGCGAGCTAGGGCCGCAGATGAAGTCGGTGGGTGAGGCCATGGCGATTGGGCGCACCTTCAAGGAAGCCATCCAGAAGGGCGCGCGCAGTCTGGAGATCGGACGCGACGGGCTGGGGGCGCTGGAGCGCGACGAGGATGGCAACTATCGCGGCTATGAGCCGCGCACGAGCCTGCATGAACTGCTGCGCGTCCCCAACCGCGACCGCCTGTTTGCGGTCTATGAGGCGCTCTTGCGCGGGGAGAGCCAGGCGACCATCTGCCGGTTGACCGCGTTTGACCCGTGGTTTGTGGCGCAGATAGGCGAGATCGCCGACTTTGAGCGCGGCCTGACCCGGCTGGATGCGACGACGCTGCGCCAGGCCAAGCGGCTGGGCTTCTCCGACGCGCAACTGGCGCGCATCGTGCGCGAACGGGCCGCAACCGCCAAGCCCATTGAAACCGCGCTGACCGGCGTCGTGGACGAGATGGCGGTGCGGCGGCTGCGGGCGGCGGTGGGGCCGGCGGTGACCTATCACCAGGTGGACACCTGCGCCGCCGAGTTTGAGGCGTATACGCCGTATTTGTACAGCAGCTATGAGTCCGCCTCGGAGGCGCCGCCCACGGATCGCCGCAAGGTGATCATCCTGGGCGGCGGTCCCAATCGCATCGGCCAGGGCATCGAGTTTGACTACTGCTGCTGCCATGCCAGCTTTGCGCTGAGCGACATGGGCTTTGAGACGATCATGGTCAACTGCAACCCGGAGACGGTGAGCACCGACTATGACACCAGCGACCGCCTCTACTTTGAGCCGCTGACGCTGGAGGACGTGCTCAACATCGTGCAGCGCGAACAGGCCGCGGGCGAGTTGGTGGGCGTGATCGTTCAGTTTGGCGGGCAGACGCCGCTGAATTTGTCGGGCAAGCTGGAGGCGGCGAACGTGCCCATCCTGGGGACGCCGCCCGACGCCATTGACCTGGCCGAGGACCGCGACCGCTTTGGTGAATTGCTGGAGCGGTTGGAGATTCCGTCGCCGGAGCACGGCTCGGCGCGCACCGCCGACGCCGCGGTCGAGGTCGCACAGCGCATTGGCTATCCGGTGGTGGTGCGCCCCTCCTATGTGCTGGGCGGCCGCGCGATGGCGGTCGTATACGATGAGGCGTCGCTGCGGCGCTACATGGCCGAGGCGGTGTCTGTGGCGCAAGACCGGCCCATCCTGATCGACCAGTTTTTGGAAGACGCGTTCGAGATCGACGTGGACGCCATCTGCGACGGCGAACGGGTGGTCATCGGCGGCATCATGCAGCACATTGAGGAGGCGGGCATCCACTCCGGCGACAGCGCGTGCGTGCTGCCGCCCTACAAGATCAGCAGCTATCACCTGCACATCATCGCCGAGTACACCGAGAAGATGGGCATGGCGTTGGGCGTGCGTGGGCTGATGAACGTCCAATATGCCATTAAGGACGACGTGGTCTATGTGCTGGAGGTCAACCCGCGCGCCAGCCGCACCGTGCCCTTTGTGAGCAAGGCGACGGGCGTCCCGCTGGCGAAGATTGCGGCCCGGGTCATGGTGGGCCATTCGCTGCTGGAGCAGGGCTTTATCAGCGAGCCGCCATTGGACGGCTTCTTCGTCAAGGAGGCCGTGCTGCCGTGGAAGAAGTTCACGGGCATCGACGCGCTCTTGGGGCCGGAGATGCGCTCCACAGGCGAGGTCATGGGACACGCGGCCAGCTTCGGCCACGCTTTTGCCAAGAGCCAGTTGGGCGCGGGGACGGGGCTGCCCGTCGAGGGCGGCGTGCTAATCACGGTCAACGACTTTGACAAGGGCGCGGCGCTCAAGATCGCCCGCGACCTGCACCGGCTGGGCTTCCTTATCTACGCCACCAGCGGAACGGGCGCGTTTATCCAGGGCGCGGGCATCCCGGTCAGCGTACTGGCGAAGGCGGTGGAAGGCAGCGAGGGCTATTCTACGCTGGACGCCATGCGCGACGGCAAGGTGCAGTTGATCATCAACACGCCGTTTGGCGCGGGCGCGCGCGAGGACGGGGCCAAGATTCGCACGTTGGCGACGCGCATGGAGATTCTGCTGATTACCACGCTGTCGGCGGCGCAGGCCGCGGTCAGCGGTATCCGCGCCCTGCGCCAACAAGAGTTATCGGTGCGTAGCCTGCAAGAGCATTACGCAGCGCAAGCCGCGGCCTAAGCCGAACACTCACGCAAAGGGAAGCAGAGAGGCTCACGCCAAGCCGCCAATAACGCGAGGGCCAGGGGAGAAGGTCTGTCATTCCGAGTGTTCCACGCCGGGTTCCGGCGCTAAGAACGAAAGGACACGCCGGCTATGGTAGCGGCGGTTTTGAACCGCCGGGGCGACTCGTGCGGTTGGAAACCGCACCTACGATCAGCGTGTCCTTAGAAGGAGCGCTGCGACGAGGAATCCCCTCGGCGCGGCCCGCCAGGGGACCCGAGGGGAAGGGGGCCGGGGGCGGGCGGCATTTTGGATG
>CAYJQA010000718.1:0-2610 GCA_964372065.1 uncultured Litorilinea sp. | reverse complement strand
CGCCCCGGCGGTTCAAAACCGCCGCTACGATAATCGTCGTGTCCTCGCGTGCTTAGCGCCGGAACCCGGCGTGGGATACTCGGAATGACAAGAACCCGCAATAACGCGTAAGGAGCCGCTTATGTCTGATCTGAAGTTCGCCGTCTTGGGCACGGGGTTTTGGTCCCATTTCCAGATTCCGGCCTGGCGCGAGGTGGGCGGGGTGGAGTTGGTGGCGGTCTATAACCGCACGGTCGCCAAGGCCGAGGCGGTGGCGGCCAAGTTCGGCATCCCGCGGGTCTATGGCGACCCGGAAGAACTGCTCCGCAACGAGGAGCTTGACTTCGTCGACATCATCACCGAAGTGCCCGCCCATGCGCCGCTGGTCCATCTGGCGGCCAAGTACAAGGTCCCGGTCATCTGCCAGAAGCCCATGGCCGCCGATCTTGCCACCTGCCAGGGCATGGTGGACGTGTGCCGCGCGGCGGGCGTCCCGTTCATGATTCACGAGAACTTCCGCTGGCAAGCGCCCCTGCGCGGGGTCAAGCAAGTCTTGGATGCGGGGACCATCGGCCAGCCCTTCCGCGCCCGGCTCCAGTTCATTCACGGTCTGCCTGCCATCTTCGAGAATCAGCCGTTCCTCAAGGAACTGGAGCGTTTCGCCTTCACCGACGTGGGCAGCCACCTGTTTGACCTGGCGCGCTTCTTCTTTGGCGAAGCGCAGAGCATCTACGCCCAGACCTATCGCTCGCGGCCCGACATCAAGGGCGAGGATGTGGCTTCGGCCATGCTGCGCATGGGCGACGTGATCTGCACCTGCGACATCAGCTATTCGAGTAACGTGGAGCGTGTCTGTTTCCCGGAGACGCTGCTCTTGATCGAGGGCAAGCAAGGCACGCTGGAGCTATCCCCTGACCTGTGGGTGCGCGTGACGACCGCCGAGGGGACCTTCGCCAAACGCTATGCGCCGCCCTATTACGCCTGGGCGGATGCGCGCTATGCCGTGGTGCATGCCAGTATTGTGCCGTGCAACGCCAATTTGCTGGAATCGCTGCGGACGGGACGGCCCGCCGAGACCAGCGGCGACGATAACCTGAACACCATGCGCCTGGTCTATGCCGCGTATGAATCCGCGGCGGCCAACCAGGTGGTCACGTTGGCCTAGATCGCGCATAGACCATCGCGGCGGTTTCTATGCCGCCGTCTCGACTGGGGACGCGCGTGCGGTATGGAAATCGCCCCCCCATGAATTCCTGACTTATGTGGAAAGGAGCCAGCTCTATGCGGGCCGCTGTGATGAATGCCCCCCATGACATGGTGATTACGACGCGGGAGACGCCGCGCCCCGGACCCGGCGAGGTGCTGGTCAAGGTGGACGCGGCGGGCATCTGCGCCGGGGATATGTATTACTTCTTGGGCAAGAACCCCTATGCCGCCT
Organism: uncultured Litorilinea sp.; assembly: GCA_964372065.1. Taxonomy (GTDB): domain Bacteria; phylum Chloroflexota; class Anaerolineae; order Caldilineales; family Caldilineaceae; genus QEUY01. The sequence goes on along the minus strand of CAYJQA010000718.1, from coordinate 1,193 downwards.
ATCCGCAGATCTGCGGGCACGAGATCGCGGGGACGGTCGCTGAGTTGGGCGCGGGCGTGGACGCCCCCGCGCCGGGGACGCCGGTGGTCGTGGAGCCGTTCGTCGGCTGCGGCCACTGCTATCCGTGCCGCGTGGGTAAGTCCAATTGCTGCATGAACCTGCGCATCATCGGCGTACACGTGCCCGGCGGCTATGCCGAGTGGGTGACCGCGCCCGCAACCCACATTCACCGCGTCCCGACGGGACTGTCCATGTTCGAGGCCAGCTTTGCCGAGCCGGTCGCCATCGGGGTACAGGCGTGCCGCCGCGGCGAGGTGGCCGCGGGTGAGACTGTGCTGATCCTGGGTTGCGGCCCCATCGGGCTGGCGCTGATCGAGGTGGCGAAGGCGCGCGGCGCGCACCCCGTCGCCACCGACGTGCTGCCCGACCGGCTGGCCCATGCCGCCCAGTTCGGCGCGGAAACGCTGCCCGCGGACGCGCATCTGCTGGAGCAAGTGCTGGCGCGCACCAACGGCGAAGGGATGCCGGTGGTGATCGAGGCGACGGGCAGCCCCGCGGCCATGCAGCAGACCGTCCACCTGGTCGCCGCGGGCGGGCGCATCGTGATCGTCGGGCTGCTCAAGCAGGGCGTGGAGGTGAGTTTCCCCGGCCTGGACTTTACGCGCAAGGAGATGACCATCGTCGGCTCGCGGGCGTCGGTCAACTGTTTCCCGGAGTCGCTGCAACTGTTGGCGGACGGCAAGATCGCATATCCTAAGGTGGCGACGGCGCTGTCGCTGTGGGATTCGCCCGCGATCTTCGCCGATGTGGCCGACCATCCCGCCAAGTATCAAAAAGTTGTGCTGATGACCGGAGCATAAAGCGTGATGAATGACCAAGAGCTTCTCCAGCAGGCGCAAGCCCTGATCCGGGCCGAGGGCGAGGTCGTGGCCGCGATCGCGGCCCAGCTAGACGCCGCCTTTGTGCAGGCCGCCCGGCTGATCGCGGCGGCGCCGGGCGTGGTGATGGTGACGGGCGCGGGCACGTCGGGGACGATGGCGCGGCGCATGGCGCATCTCTTCGCCACGGTTGGCCTGCACGCGTTTTATCAGAGCGCGGCCGAGGCGCTCGCCGGCGCGGCCGCGGCCGTCGCCGCGGGCGATGTGCTGATCGCGCTCTCTAATAGACAAACGAAGTAAAGTTTGTATAATTTC
>CAYJQA010000717.1:0-2610 GCA_964372065.1 uncultured Litorilinea sp. | reverse complement strand
CCCTAGCGCGGCGCGTCCGCCGCCACGCCAACCACGCCCGCCCCCACCAGGTACGCCCGCCGTCCGCCCGGCGCAGCGTCGCCGCCATATCCGGCTGCAGCACCAGACAGCCCACCGGCGTCCCGTCCACCGCGGCGACAATCGTCGTCAGCGGGAGGGCAGCCCACCATTCCAGCATGAACTCGGCTTCGGCGGCGTCCGGCGGCGGAAAGTCGTCGCCGTCCAGACCGGCCAGCAGCGACGGTAGGAGCGTCTGCGCCTCCGCGGGCGGCAGCGTACGCAGTTGCGCCGGGCCGGGAGCCACTTCGCCCGCGGCCGTGGTGTCCGCCACAAAGAAACGCCGCGCTTGCAGTGGCTCCAGCACGGCCCCCACCACCTCCGGCACATAGGGCGGCTGATAGGGCGTATACAGCGGCGGCCACAGGTGGAAATGGTCATGCAGCGCGCCATAGCTCAGATGCGGCGACAGGCCAACCGGCCCCACCAGCCGCGTGCAGCCGCTTGCCCAGCACTGTTCCAGCGCCGCCATGACCAGCCGCTCCACACTCTCCACGTCGTTGGCGACCGACAGCAGCCCCAGATAGGCCGTGCGGTCGCGGCGGCGCGGGTCCGCCAGGATGACGGCGGCGGCGACCACCTGCTCCATAAACGCGCCGTCAAGCCCGTGCCGGCCCCACTCACCGGGACGCCGCGGCTTGCCCGGCATCGCCTCCACCTGGACCAGCACCGGCGCTTGGCGCGCCATATGCGCCCGCCGTCCCGGCGTCAGCGCGGCGACCAGCGCGGGATAATACGGTGACAGCCAGCGCGGGTCGCGCCGGTTGAGCCGCCGCCAACGGTGCACAAAGTCGCGGCGCTCCCACCAGCCTTCCATGATGCGCGTCACATAGTTGAAATAGCCGTCTTGCACGCTGCCCGATCTTCCTGCAAATCTTGCTGCGCGGGTGGTTTTGGGGACCGCGCGTGGTAGCTTGGATGGTAGCATGAATTAGGGCCGCGGCCAACCAATTTGGGGATAACTGGGGACAACGCAGGGGAAAACTCCGCGCAACTGTGGAGAACTCCCCGGTAGGCGGTGGGGACAAGTTTATTGGGCGTAATTCGGGCACAAAGCAATGGACACTCCCACCTTAAAGTTATCAACAACCACCCACCCACCCCGGCGCACATATCGGGATGCCGCCTGCCGCGCCCCCTACATCTTGTGTAAAACACATGTTCGTGTGCCTAGATGCAGTGGATTCTAAGCGGAAATCCAAGCGGGTGGCATTGTCTTTCGCGCCGAGTTCTGCTAGACTATCGGGTACAACGGAAGGCAGCAGCGCCCAACGCCATCGTGCCGTGACAACGTGTAGCTGACAGGTTTTTCGTGGCGGCAACGCCACGCAGCCGCACGACCCAATCACTCACACCGCTGTCGGCGACCGCAGACATCGGATCATCGCCCGACGATCCGGATGCACCGTCCCGACGCATGGATGCCGCCTCAATATATCGGCGCCGGTCAGGTCCCGTGGCACCACGGTCTTGGCCTACGACTGGCGCAGGACATGACATCTAGCCAATAGACGCTTGACGCGCGCGCAAGTCACTCTGCGCCGGCTTTGCTTTTGGCCCGACTTGACCCACGACGGAACAGTGCAAATTGCGCCGCCGGCGGTCACTCAGCATACAAAACGAGGGGGAGAGACAATGGCAGCCAATTCACGATCGGCGCGGTCCACCACCGCTGCCGCGGCCTGGCGGTCTCCACAATCGGCGCCCGATTATCGCCGCGCCCCCACCGTCGATGCTGACGCCGCGCGGCGGCGCGCCTACCTGTTCGCCATGCCCGAACTGGAGCCGGCTGCCGCCGACACCCCTCCCCATCACGCCGATTTGCTCGGAAGGGCCTCTCACGGCGACAATACGGTCAGCCATGCGCCGGTTATCGCGCCGCCCGTCCAGGACACACTTGCCGCGGAACTGGACGAACCCGGCGATGCCCCGCGTGGCCGCGAAGCCGCACCGGAGTTTGACCCGCACGCCGTCTGGCAGATGGTGTTGAGCGAGTTGGCGCTGCACATGCCGTCCGCGACCTACGACACGTGGGTGCGCGACACCGTCGTCTTGGGCTATGAAGACGGCGAGTTTATCATTGGCATGCCCAACGCCTATGCGCGCGACTGGTTGGAAAACCGGCTGCGCCACACCATCAAGCGCACGCTCGGCAGCATCATGCGCCGTTCCGTCCAGATCCAGTTCCGCGTACGGACACGGGCGCGCCAGGACGACACCCGGGACACTGCCCAGTTTGCCCCTAAGGGCGGGCACGCGCGGGGTGCGGCGCCACTGTATGAGGCCGCGCCCACTGGGCTGGCGAAGGAGGCTGCCGTGACCGGATCACCCCAATCGTATACCCCGCCGCCCGCCGAGACGGTCCCGGCCAGTTTGGGGGAGCCGCCGCGCACCGGGACCCAACTCAACCCGCAGCACACCTTCGAGACCTTCGTCGTCGGCAACCATAACCGGCTGGCCCATGCCGCCGCGCTCGCCATCGTCGATGCACCCGGCCAAACCTTCAACCCGCTCTTTGTCTATGGCGGCGTCGGGTTGGGCAAGACCCATCTC
>CAYJQA010000716.1:0-2615 GCA_964372065.1 uncultured Litorilinea sp. | reverse complement strand
GGGCAACAGTCGCCGCTTTAGCGTCAACCTGGTGGGCGAGACGGTGCGCAAGTTTCTGAATACGCTCTGGAATACGTACAGCTTCTTTGTCACCTACGCCAACTTGAGCAAGTGGACGCCCGCCCTGGACTTCGCGGCGCGGCCCGCGTCCACGAACCTGCTCGACCGCTGGGTGCTCTCGGAGCTAAACCGGCTGACGCGCGATGCGACCGCCGGCATGGAGGGCTACGACGTCGTCGGCTACACGCGACCGCTGGGCGCGTTCGTGGAGAACCTGAGCAACTGGTATGTGCGCTTGAGTCGCCGCCGCTTCTGGGACGGCGACCCGGCGGCGCTGGCGACGCTGCACGAGGTGTTGGTCACGGTCAGCCAGTTGTTGGCCCCGGCGACGCCCTTCATCGCCGAAGAGCTATATCAGAACTTGGTCGTGGGGCTGGATGGCCGCGCGGCGGACAGCGTACACCTGAGCCACTGGCCCACGGTCAACGCCGCGGCCATCGACGAGCAACTGAGCTTGGATATGGAGCTAGTGCAGCGCATCACGAGCTTGGGTCATTCGGCGCGGCAGGCGGCTAATCTCAAGGTGCGCCAACCGCTGGCGCAGGTGATTGTGCGGACGCGGACGGCCGAGGAACGCGCCGGGTTGCTGCGGCTCCAGCAGTTCGTGCTGGATGAGCTAAACGTCAAGACCCTGGACTTTACCGACGCCGCGGGTGACCTGGTGGATGTGACCGTCTTCCCTTACCCCAAGCAGTTGGGGCAGAAGTACGGCAAGGGCTATCCCAAGATCCGCCAGGCCATGAGCGGGATGGACCAGTTCAACCTGGCGACCCGCTTCCAGGCCGCGGAGACGGTGACGGTCGTGGCGGACGGCGAGAGCTATGCCATCGCGCCGGAAGATGTGGAGGTGCGGTCGGTGCCGCGGCAGGGCTATAGCGTGGCCGAGGCCGGGGGCTATCTGGTCGCGGTGACGACCGAGATCGACACGGCGCTGGAGCAGGAAGGCTATGCGCGCGAACTGGTGCGCCGCATCCAGCAGTTGCGCAAGGACGCCGATCTGGCGATCAGCGACCGTATCGTGACCTACATCGCCGATTCGGACCTGCTGCATGAGGTGCTGGCGCACTTCGGCGGCTATGTGCGCGAAGAGACGCTAAGCGTGGACCTGGTCCAGGTGCATCCGGCGGAGGGGCGTAACCTGCCCGCGCACTTGCCGCAGGCCACCTTCGAGCTGGGCGACACGCAAGTGACCATCGCCGTCGCCAAGAAGTAAGCGCCGGTCGCTACGCCGGAAGCCGGCGCGGCGGGGATCGCGGCGTTGCGCTCGGAATGACAGATGGGCTAAGGGGTGACAGCCACCGGCTGCCGGTGGCTGTCACCTTATTGGTTCCAGGCCCGCAAGCGCGCCCGGCTCCAACTTGACAGTCCACGCACACAGGCATACCATGCCCGGCAGTCCATCAATGTGCGCCATCCCCAGGGAGCGACTATGACTGCGTCCGCGTCCGACCGGCCCAAGCTCCGGCTGGTTGATTTTCGACCCCACACCCACAACGGCCAACCTTACTATCTCCTGCGTGACCCGCTGCAACTCAGCGAGCAAATGCTGCTGCTGCCGCAGGTAGTCGCGGCGGCGTTGGCCTTTGTGGACGGCGCGACCACGCCCAGCGGCATCGCCGCGGCCTTTCAGCGCCGTCACGGCATCCCCATCGGCGTGGAGATGATCGAGCAAGTGCTGCACGCGCTGGACGAGGTGTATCTGCTGGACAACGACCGCGCCGCCGACGCGATCGAACGGGCGCGCGTGCAGTTTCGCGCCGCGCCCTATCGCGCGCCCACGATTGCCGGTCAGGGCTACCCGGACGGCGCAGAGGAACTAAACGAATACTTGGAAGGACTGCTGGCGGAGGCGCGCCGGCATCCGCAGCGGGGCCAACCGGCGCAGCCCACGCCGGTGTTTGGGCTACTTAGCCCGCACATTGACTATCCGCGCGGGGGCAGTGTTTACGCCCAAGTCTGGGACCGCGCCGCCGACGCGGTGGCCCAGGCCGAGCTGGTCGTCATGTTCGGCACGGACCACTTTGGCGGCGACCCCTTCACGCTGACCCAGCAGTCGTATGCCACGCCCTATGGCATCCTGCCCACGGCGACGGCCATCGTGGACCGGCTGGCCGCGGTGATCGGCGAGGAAGCCGCCTATGCCGGGGAACTGCGCCACCGCAGCGAGCACTCGCTGGAACTGGTCGCGGTCTGGCTGCACCACTTGGCGGGGCGGCGGCCCATTGAGGTCGTGCCGATCCTGGTGGGCGGCTTTCACGACTACATCCAGAACGGCCATCAGCCCCGGCAAGACCCGCTGCTGGAGGGCGTGATCGCGGCGCTGCGCGAGGCGACGGCCGGACGGCGGGTGGTCGTGGTCGCGTCGGGCGACCTGGCGCATGTGGGGCCGGCCTTTGGCGGCGCGCCGCTGGACCCTGCGGGCCGGCTGGCGCTGCACGCGGCCGACCAGGAGCTGATCGGCCACATGGCCGCGGGCGACGCCGACGAGTTCTACCGTGCCATCCACCGCATCCGCGACCACAATAACGTCTGCGGGGTCGCGCCCATCTACCTGA
>CAYJQA010000715.1:1832-2623 GCA_964372065.1 uncultured Litorilinea sp. | reverse complement strand
AGGCAGCCACGGGGCGCGTCTGCACCGTCACCTCCGCCGCCACCATCATCGCCAAGCTGGAGGCCCCAAACGGCCCGCCGCTGAGGATATCCAGCCCTAACCCGCCCAGAAACGCCCAAAATAGACCGGCGCGGCCGCCATAGATCAGCGTCCCCACCACCACCACCAGCAGCACCAGATCCGGCTTGACGCCATACAGCTTGATGCGCGTCAAAGCGGTCGCCTGCAACAAACAGGCCACCGCGATCAACGGTATCATCAAATAATAGAATAGACCGCGGTTCACTGCCCGCCCCCGGCTGCATCCGCCGGGACGTTGTTCGGGTCTTGCCCCGGTTCCGGCGTGGTAGCGCCCGCCCCGGCCGCGTCGTCCACGCCCGCTCCCGCACCCGCGTCCGCGGGCGCTTCGTCTCCTGCTGCGCCGGGCGGCACGAGCAACTCCGGCACACTCTCCAGCGGGTCAAAGTTGGTCACCACCATGACCAGTTCCAAGCGCGGGAAATCCACCGTCGGGCGCACCACCGCCTGCTGGAACACGTCAATATCGCGCTGGCGGATCTCCACCACCTGGCCGATGGGGATACCCTTGGGGAAGCGTCCCCCCAGCCCCGACGTAAAGACGATCTCGCCGACGCTGAAGATTTCGCCCTGTGGAATATAGTCCATGATCAAGTCTTGGCCGGGGCTGCCGCGAACCACGCCGTTCAAACGGCTGCTCTGCAGAATGGCGTTGACCGCGCTGCTGGCATCCGTGATCAGCAGCACCTTCGACGTGGTCTCCGTCACCTGGC
>CAYJQA010000715.1:0-1822 GCA_964372065.1 uncultured Litorilinea sp. | reverse complement strand
CCACCGGCATCCCCACACCCACGCCGTGGACCGCGCCCAAGTCGAGCATGATATAGGCCAGGAAGTTGTTGCTCTCCTGGCCGATGACGCGCGCCACAATCTGCGCGCCGCGCACCTCCACGCCGGGCCGCGTCTGGGCAAAACGCAGCAGGTTACGCATGACCTCGTTTTCGCGCTGCACCTCGCGCAACTCGAAATTCTCCACCAAGAGGCTGCCCGTCACCTGTTCCAACTCGGCGTTGCGTTGGCGCAGGTTGCGCAGCTCCAGCAGAAAGTCAAGCGCCTCGGTCAGCCCGTTGGTCGCGCCGGTCACGCCGACCTGCGCCGGCGAGGTCAACTGCGTGATCGCGCTCTGCACAGGCTCCAAGCGACCGGTCACCTGTAGCGCCATCAGCACCACCGCGGCCAGTCCCAGAATTAGCAGCCGGAAGCCCAGGTCGCCGAAGGACCAAGACCGTCTTTCCGTATCGCGCATGGCTCAAATTTCGTGAGAGAACAAAACGCAGGGGACCGTCAACGGATGGTGCTCTTGCGCTGCATGCTGGTCAGGGTTTCCCGGTAAAACTCCGGTTTCTCCAGGATCATCCCCGTCCCCATCACCACCGCCGTCAACGGATTATCGGCCACATAAACGTGCATCCGCGTCTCATCTTGGAGACGCTGCGCCAGCCCGTGGAGCAACGCGCCGCCCCCGGCCAACACAATCCCGTACTCCATCAGGTCCGCCACCAACTCCGGCGGCGTCTCGTCCAGCGTCGCCTTGACCGCGTCCACAATCACTTGCACGGACCCGGAAAGCGCCTCGCGGATCTCCACCGAACTCACTTCCACCGCTTCGGGCAGTCCCGTCACCAGGTTGCGCCCGCGCAGGATCATGGTACGCTCGCGTTCCATGGGGTAGGCCGACCCGATCTCAATCTTGGTCCGTTCGGCCATACGCAGCCCGATCAGCAGATTGTACTTCTGCCGCGCATAGTTGACGATGTCCTCGTTCATCTCATCGCCCGCCACGCGGATCGAGCGGGACACGACGATGCCGCCCAGCGAGATCACCGCGACTTCAGTGGTGCCGCCGCCGATGTCCACAATCATGGAACCGACCGACTCGGTCACGGGCAGCCCCGCGCCGATGGCCGCGGCCATGGGTTCTTCCACCAGACCGGCCTCGCGCGCCCCGGCGCTGATGGCCGCATCGCGCACCGCGCGCTTCTCCACTTCCGTCACCCCCGAGGGGATGCCGATCACCACGCGCGGCCGCGCCGCGCCAAAGGCCCGGTTGCCATGAACCTTGCCAATGAAGTGATGGATCATCTGCTCGGTCACGTCGAAGTCGGAGATCACACCGTCTTGCAGCGGACGGATCGCCACAATATGCGCGGGCGTGCGCCCCACCATTTCCTTGGCGTCGTTGCCGATAGCCTTGACCTGGTTGCGCCGTCGCGACGACCGATCGATCGCCACGACGGACGGCTCATTGATGACGATACCTCGGTTCTTAACGTGCACCAGCGTGTTGGCCGTGCCTAGATCGATGCCGATATCCAGCGAAAAAAGGCCTAGTAGCCAGTCCAGTGGGTTTATCACACGTCATTCCGTCCTTGCGTGCCCGCCGGCCACGCGCGCCGCGGCCCCTGGCCGCCGTGGTCGCCTGATCAACTTGCCCTGGCCGGTGTCAACCACCGCCGATGCCCAAACCCTACCATCGTACATCAGGCGCAAGCAGCAGGTCAAGCCCGATTATACCATAAGCAAATGACAGTCAAACAAAGGTAGTGTGAGGGAATTCGGTGGAAATTGGAAAGAGAGGCGTAATCGGGTAAGA
>CAYJQA010000714.1:0-2626 GCA_964372065.1 uncultured Litorilinea sp. | reverse complement strand
CCATCACATAGGGGCAGCGCGGGTGAAAGCGGCAGCCGCTAGGTGGGTTGGCCAGATTGGGCGGCGCGCCGCCCAGGCTCTTCTTCACCGATCGGTCGCCGATCACGGGCAGAGAGCCGATCAGGTGCTCCGTATAAGGATGCCGTGGCGCATTGAAGATGGTCTGCGTCGGTCCCTCTTCCACAAAACGACCCGCATACATGATACCGACGCGGTCGGCTACGTTAGCATGCACAGCCAAATCATGCGTCACCAACAGCACCGTGTTGTTGCTCTCCGCCTGGATGTCCTTGAGCATGTGCAGCACACCCCGTTGCACCACCACGTCCAGCGCGGTGGTCGGCTCGTCGGCAATAATCAGGCTCGGATGGAACACCGTCGCCAGGGCGATTGCCACGCGCTGCCGCATACCTCCCGAGAGTTGGTGCGGATAGAAGTTCAACACATCTGGCGGCAACCCCAATTTCATTACGTGCTCGCGCGTCTCTTCGAGGAACCGGCGCTTATCGGGAATCCCCTCGTGGGTCCCCACAATGTCCTCAAAGGTCCGTATGATCTTGCGGACCGGGTTGAGCACGCTCATGGAGCCTTGCATCACATAGGAGATCTCTTTCCACCGCACATTCCGGCGCATGTCGTCCGGGTCTGCCTTCACCATATCAACCTGAAAGTCGCCGAAATTGAAGAGGACCGTGCCGGTTTCGATCCGAAGCGGCGGCTTGACTGTGCCGGAGATCACCTTGATCAGGGTCGTCTTGCCACAGCTCGACTCGCCCGCGACCCCATAGATCTCGTTCTCGAACAACTCCATGGAAACCCCGTCGACGGCGCGCACCGACCGGGAAATGCCATATGCCTCAGTCCGGTAGTAGGCCCGGACATCTTCCATTTGCAAGAGGGCCATGGCTTACGCTCCAATCCGTCGTAGGCGCGTCCGCGGATCGATGAACTCGTTGACGCTCGAGAAGAATAGATAGAGTCCCAAGAATAGCACCATGGCGACGAAGATGGGCGCGGCAAGCCACCACCACACGCCGGCCACCAGCGCCTGATGCTGATTGGCCCAGTAGATCGCCGTGCCGATTGTCGGCAGAGTCACGTCCGATAGCCCCAACACACTGAGCGTGACCTCCATCCCAATCGCCCACAGCATGTTGTTGATCGTGGTCGCAAACACAACGGGCAGCACAAACGGAAAGTGCTCCCGCAAGGTGATCAGGAGTGGGTTGGTCCCCGAATAGACCGCCGTACGTGTGAACGCGCGCTCCTTCAGGCTCAGCACCTGCGCGCGGATCAGCCGGCCGTCCCACGGCCAGCCGAACAGACCGAGCACGACCCCCAAGGCCCACAGGCTCAGCTTGCCGCGCAGTAAGAAGCTGAGCAAAATCAGTATGGGCAATACCGGCAGCACCACGAAGCTATCGTTGATCGACATCAAGAATCGGTCAATCCACCCGCCGCGATAGCCGGCCACCATACCCACGAAGATCGCGATGATGCGCGACACGACGGCACAGATGACGCCGAGGATCAGCGAATTGCGCACTGCAAACGTCATCCACCAGAACAGATCCTGCCCGCGCGAGTTCGTACCAAAGGGATACTTGAACGAAGGTGGTACATCCTGCGGCACCATGAAGGTCTTCTTCGGGTCGTACGGCGAGACCGCGCTGAGCAAAGACATGATCACCACAAGCAGCAGGAACACAAAGGCCACGCGAAAGCGGCCGTCATACTTGAATAGGTCGCGGAAGACTGTCAGCATGGTTCACGCCCTATTGGTGGCGAACCCGCGGGTCAAACAGCGGGTAGATGAAATCGAGGATCAACACCATCGTAGCCACCCCGACGATCGAGAGCAGCGTTATCCCCATGATCAGCGAGTAATCGTTGGCCATGACCGCTTGGAAGGTGAGCCAGCCCATCCCCGGATAGCCGAAGACCACCTCCATGATCAAGGCCCCGCTGAAGATCAGCCCGATCTGCAGCGCCAACCCCGTGATCTGCGGCAGCATGGCGTTGCGCATGATGTACTGGCCGAGAATCCTGTTCTTGCCCAGTCCGGCGTTCTCGGCGTACACCACGTAATCTTCGGAGATGATGTTCGACGTCAGCGACTTCATCCCGATAAACCACGCGCCAATGCCGATGATCACCAGGCTGAGCAGCGGCAGGATCGAGTGCCAGATCGCCGTCAGCACAAAGCTCAGACTTAGATTCGGCTGCGTCCCCGGCGGGTACGCACCGCTGAACGGAAAGATCGGCCAGTAATAGGCAAAGAAAACCAGCAGCACCAGCGCCATGATGTAATACGGAATCGGCCGGACGGCTTGGCTCAACACGTCAATGATTTGGATTGCCACGTTCTTTTCGTAGTAGCTGGCCAGCGCCCCCAGAATGTTGCCGATGATCCACGAGATCAAGGTGGACACAATCAGGATGCCAAATGTCCACGGCATAGCCTTGGCCAGCAACGCGCTCACGGGCGTGGGGAAATAAGCTAGCGAGGGACCTAGATCCCCGCGCGACAGCCGCCCCCAGAAGGCGAAATACTGCTGCACCGAGCTTCCCCCTAGCCCGTACATCTCGGTCAGTGCGGCGCGCATGGATTCGACCGCATCTGGGC
>CAYJQA010000713.1:0-2638 GCA_964372065.1 uncultured Litorilinea sp. | reverse complement strand
GCTGCTGAACCGGCTGGTCCCGTTTATGCGCATCAGCCGCAGCGTCAGCCGCTTTGCGATTTTGGTGCAGATGAGCGTGGCCGTGCTGGCCGGGATGGGGCTGGCGTATCTGGCGGCGCGACGGACACGCGCCGTCGCCGCGGGTCTGACCGCGGCCGCGCTGGCGGTCGTGCTGGCGGAATACTGGGTCGCGCCCTATCCCGTCAGCCCGCCCGACACGCCGCCCGTCTATGCCGAAATCGCCAAGCAGCCGGGGACGGGCAGCGTGCTCAACCTGCCCATGAACTATGACCGCCCCGGTTACCTGCTCTATCAGACCGTCCACGGCAAACCGCTGACGGTCGCCTACATCTCGCGCGATGACCCGCGCACGCTGACGGAGCGTGTGCCGGTGCTCCAGCATCTACGCCACCTCGGCCCGGACATCCTGGCGGACGAACCGGGCCGCATCGGGCGCACGGTGCTGGCCGACCTGGGTGTGGAATGGCTTGTGCTCGACCGCTACAAGATGCCCGGCGGTGACGAGCGCGCGGTTACGGCGGCGCTGGCCGCGGTGATCGTAGCCGGAGAAGTCCCCTGGTTTGAGGATGAGCGGGTCACGGTCTACCGGCTTACCGCACCGGCGACGTCGCAAGCCTATCTGATGCTGGGGCCGCTGGGGTGGGGTCCGTGGCAGGGTGAGGCCGACCCGCCGTATCGGGAAGTGGGTCAGGAGGGCGCAGAGGTGTTGCTGCGCCATGCCCTTGCGGAGACGGTCGTGCGCGTGACCTATCGCGGCGCGGGGAGCGTCACGACGGGCGGCGCGCCGGTGACGCTGGCGCAGGCGGACGCCCCGGCGACGGTGGATGTCGCCGTAGTGGGCGACCGGCTCGCATTTCGGAGCGACGGCGGGCTGGCGATTGTGCAGCTAGAACTGCTCCGCTGAGGTCAGCCATTGCAGCATCATGCGGCGCTGGCGTGCGTGACCCTGCGCGGCGTCCGCGGCGTCGACCGTCGCCCACGGCGGCGTATGGGGCGCGATGGCGGCATAGACGCAGCGTAACAGGCCGGGCAGGTCCACATCGGCGACCGCATCCACGGCGACCCCACGGGCCAACGCGCCCCGGCAGGCTTCCTCCAGGCGATCAAAATAGGCTAGATTGTCGCGGATCAACTGCGGCCCGCACGCGACCGGCGCATGGCAGTAGAGCGCGCTGGACGCATGCAGGGCGGCCAGCCGCGCCAGCGACGTGCGCAGCGCGGGCAGGTCGGCGGGACGCGCGGCGAAGGGAAAGGGCAGCTCGGCTGCGTCCGCCGCCAGCAGCGCGCCGATCTGGGGCATCCACACGCTGATATGGTCGGGCGTGTGGCCGGGCGTGGGGATCAACTCCAGCGTGAGGTCGCCGCCGTCGATGGTCAGGGCGTCGTCAAAGAGGAGGGTGGGCGGTGTGAGGCGCACGTCGCCGAAGATGGCCGGCTCGGCGGCGACGAACTCGGCCAAGAGCGCGGCCGTGGACGCCTGGGCGAACTCAACGGCGCAGCGCCGCTGGCCGATGATGGGCGCGGGCGCGACTGCGTCGTCGCCCGCAAAGAGCTGGTTGCCCCAGGCATGATCATAGTCGGCGTGGGTGTTGACGACCAACAGCAAACGCGTGGTCAGCCAGGGCGTCAGGTGGTCCAGCACGTGGCGCGCCGTCGCCGGGTTGATCAGCGTGTCGATCAAGACGACATAGCGGACGGTGATGACCGCAAAGACCTGCACCAGCGGGGCGTTGGCAAAGACCAGGATGCGCGGATCCCAACCGCCGTTGGACACGCAGTCGACGCGATTTGTGTGCGGCATGTGCCCCACCCGGTCAGGCCGACGCGCCGCTGTAGGCGGCGATGCCGATGCGCCAGAAGCGGTGCGAGGCCCACAGCATGGCCGCCATCAGCCCCACGGCGAAGAATAAGGTCGGCACAGTCATGCGCCCGGTGATGGCTTCGACCGGGACGGTGATGGCAAAGGCCACGGGGACGAGGAAGGTCAAGATGATTTCCAGCCAGGGGGGGTAGATGCGGACGGGCCAGCGTCCGGCCTCGTACATGGTCTGGAAGATGACCAGGATGTTGTCGATCTTGATGAACCAGAAGGTGACGGTGGCGAGCATCAGCCAGAAGCTGTAGACGATGAGCACGCCACAGACCAACAGCAGCACAAACGCCAGCGCGTTGAGCGGCGTCACCTGGACGTGCATCTGGCGCAGGCTGATTACCAGCAGGGCCACACCAATGCCCAGGTCGACCAGCTTCCAGATTTCGATCTGGCGAATGCTGATGAGGAACTGGGTTTCCACCGGCTTGATGATGGCGTAGTCCAGCACGCCGGTGCGGATGTCCTCCATTAGCCGCTGCATGCTGGGCTGAATAACGGTGCGGATCGCGCTGCCGACGATGAAATAGACGCCCAACACCGCCAACAACTCGGACGCTGTCCAGCCTTTGAGCGTGTCGGTATGGTTGTAGATCATGCCCAGAGCGCCCAACGCCACGAGCAGTTCCAGCGCCGACGTGAACACCTGCACAAAGAAGTTTGCGCGATACTGCAACTCGTTCAGTATGCTGACGCGGTCAAACAGGCCAAATAGGTGAAGGTAGCGCGCCATGATCAGCCTCCCAC
>CAYJQA010000712.1:2360-2640 GCA_964372065.1 uncultured Litorilinea sp. | reverse complement strand
TCCAGCGTGCCCTCAATCGCCGCCTGCAGCAGCGCCACATCGAGACTGCCATAGTGACCGCTGTCCGGATTGAGCAGGTCCATGGGCGGCATGTCCACCGGCCGCACGACCGGGCGCGGCTTGCGCCCACGGCCGCTCTTGGCCGGGGCGGGGACTATCACTGGCGGCGGTGACGAGGCACGGGACGATACGCGCGCCGCGCCGTTCTGCTTGAAGTGTTTCGGCCACTCGAACACGAGGTCGTCGTCGGGTGCTTCCTCCTCGTCCACCGAGTTCGGCG
>CAYJQA010000712.1:0-2350 GCA_964372065.1 uncultured Litorilinea sp. | reverse complement strand
CCGCCCAATAGGCCAACAGCCACTGGAGCAGCCGCATGATAAGCGTCGCCGGATAGACCAGCGGCGTAAAGCGCGCCAACAGGAACGCGCCGGTCACGCACATGACGAGGAGAATTGTCGCGGCCACGCCGCGGCCAAATACGGCCAGCAGCAACCCGCCCACGCCCCAGCCGACCAGCCCACCATTCGTCCCGTCCGCGACAATCCGCCAGTCAAAGACGGCGTTGTGGGTAATGAACGTGCCCGCCGCCAGCCCGACCGATAGGAGTTCCGCGCCCAGCAGCGCCTCCACGCTCCAATACCCGGCCCGGTCGCCCAGGGCCAAAACGCCGCCCACGGTCAGCAGACCGAGCGCAAAGAGCGGCGCGGTCCACCCGGTCATCTGGACCAGCCAGGGCAGCCGGTCGGCTTGTCGCAGCGAGAAAAAGAGCAGCGCGCCCACCACCGCCAGGGCCAAGCCCAATAACTGAACGGTGAACTGGTCGCGCCACTCCCACGCCCAACCGGGTAAGGGCTGGGCCTCCATGCGAGTCATGCGTAAGGTTGATTTGGCCATCGGTGCATCCTTTAGGCCGTGCCGGACGTGAACGTCTCCTTTCCGCTAGGGGCGGTATCGGGGACCGCCGGGACGGGCAGCGTCTCAGCACGACCATTCAACTCGGTCGCGTTCGTCTGTTCCATCTCCGTGAGCATCCGCGCCACTTGCCCAATCGCCACCCGCTGCTTGCGATACAGGTCGCTCTCGCTGATGGCCAGCCGGTCGGCGATCTCACGGACTTTGCGCCCTTCAATAAACCGCATCTCTAAGATGTTATAGAGCAGCCATTCCGGCGCGCTCAGGTTTTGTTTACCTTCGGGCCGGAGGCGTTCAATCGCAGACCCCAGCACTTGCCGCAGCGCCTTGGTCGGGTTGCCGTCGGACTGCTCCAGCACGTCGCCCACCACGCGCATCTCAACCAGCGGGCTGCGCGTCAGCTTCGGCCCGCCCCAATAATGGCTCAGCGCATCCTTCACCCACGCCTCAAACTCGGGGCTGTGGATGGGGCTGGGGTTGAGCAGCGCACCGGTGGGCGATTCGGCGCTCTCCGACGACGCATAGGGCACGACGTTGCGTAGCTCCTGGATGCGGTCAATGTCCGGGATGATCCGCCGCAGCGCGTCAAAGACCCGTTGCTGCAACTGGCGGTCCATCAGCGCCCGTTCCACCCGCACCACCATGCGCTCCAACAGCGCCGACTCGTCGGCGGTCAGCGCCGGCGACTCCGTGCGCGCCCGCACGCCCAACACGCCCAGCACCCGCACGTCGCCTTCGTCGCGGACGCCCTCGGCGGGCGGCTCTACCAGGGGCCACACCCAGTAGCCGGCATGGACCACCGGCGATCCCACGCCGATTCTGCTCTTGAGGCCGACACTGAGCGCCTCGTCCCAGTCGTCAACCGTGGTCACTTCGCTGCGTGTCTCAGGCGGCCCGACCACAACCTCCAGGAGTAGGTCCGGCCCGGCGGCTGCGGCCACAAAGCCTGCGGGCGTGCGCAGCAGTTCGCACAGGGCGGCTAAATTGTTTTCTAAGAACTGGCGAAGATCGGTTGTCGCCAGGAGTCGGCGGTCCAGCTCGCGCAGCCACGCGATTTCATCGCGATCTTCTCGATAGACAAGACGGTCCACCAACGATTTCGTTACGCTCAAAACCAGTTGGCTAAGGACGATCACGCCGGTGATCACGCTAAACAGCACGATATCGCGCGGCAGTCCCAACAGCACTTCGACTCGCGGCAAGGTCTGCACCGCTAAAATCACGGCAATCGCCACGAGCGGCCCGCGCACAAAGAACCGGATCAGTCGATAGCGCACCACCCGGTCCGGCGTCAGCACCCCGAAATAGGCCACCATATAGGCCATGATGATCAGCATCACCGCCACCACGCTGTTGACCAACAGCGCGCTCACCAACACCAGGCCGCCCACCACCCCAGTGGTCGCGGCATCGCCCACGCCGATGAGATAGGGGAAGATGCCGACACCGGGGGCGATAAACGCAAAGAGCAGATATGACATGCGCTTGCGGCTGGCGTCCGTCAGACAACGCCCGTAGGCCTTCCAGACATTCCCCAGCGACAGCGCCATCACCAGCACGTAAAACACCGTGAACGGCCAAAAGCCCGGCCCGGCGTCCAGCGCACTCAACGGCGGGTGGTAACGCACCCCGCTCACGATCTGCGTCCCGAACATGGCGATCAAGGCGCTCAGCGCGGACAGCACCAGCACCGTCCAGCCGATCAGGTGACGGCGGCGCACCCGGTAGTTGGTGGTGCGGAGCACTTCCAGCGAAAACAGATAGTAGGCCGCGGGC
>CAYJQA010000711.1:1961-2651 GCA_964372065.1 uncultured Litorilinea sp. | reverse complement strand
GGCCATATCCCACACCACATGCCGGTCGCGCTTGACGGCAAAGTCATACCAGCCCAGCAGCCGGCTCCAGCCTTCCACCGCCGCCAGCAAAAAGAGTATCCACACCAGTTGCACCGCGCCCCAGATTTCCTTGAGCGCCACGCGCGCCACGCGCTGATTCTGGATGCTACTCACGGCATAGCCGTACTTGTGCTTGAGATAGAGATGGCCCGCATGGTTGCGCCGGCGCTGGCGGACAAAGTCGCCGATGGTGGTCGGCCCGGTGCTGTAGACGATGGCGTCCGGCGCATAGCGCACGGACAGCCCGCGCTTGACAACAAACGCCTCCACAAAGGCTTCGTCCATCGCCACATCGGGCGGGATGCGGTCGATGATCTTGCGGAAGGCGATCATCTCGCCCAGGCGCGGAATCTCCAGGCAAAGCTCGTGCTCCATGCGCAGCCGTAGATGGCTGAGCAGCCCGGTGATGTGGTTGGGCGTGTTGACCGCCACCTTTTGCGCGCCCACCATCCCGACTTGGGGGTCGGTGAACATCCGCACCATATGCTCGACCGCGTATTCGTCGGGCAGCGTGTCGCCGCTTTCCAGCACGCAGATGTCGGTCGCCGCCGCGCCCAGGAACAGGTTGACCGCGCTGGTCTTGCCCTCGCGGCGGGGCTGCTCAATCAGCTTGACGCGCGGGTCGCGCGC
>CAYJQA010000711.1:0-1951 GCA_964372065.1 uncultured Litorilinea sp. | reverse complement strand
GATGATGGGCACGGTGCGGTCGGTGCAGGCGCTGGCGACGACGATGATCTCGGCGATCTCGACCTTGTGCAAATGCTGATCCAGCAAGGCTTCCAGGAGATGGCCGATATTCTCTTCTTCGTTATAGGCCGTAACGCCCACACTACAGACCAACGACTCTTGTCCACTACTCGTCATGCGCGATATCCTCTATGCGTCTGTCTAGCTGCCGACCAACTTGGCGACGGTCACACCGTCGCCGCCCTCGCCCGCATCGCCGCCGCGAAACTCGCCGACCGCGGGATGCCCACGCAGGAGGACGCGCACCGCGTCGCGCAGGACGCCCGTCCCCTTGCCGTGGATGATGCGCACAAAGGGCAAGCGCGCCAAGTAGGCGTTGTCCAGATAGCGTTCCAGCATCTCCAGCCCCTCTTCGACACGCGCGCCGCGCATATCCAGCTCCATGCCGGGGCTATCCACCAACGCGCCCGCCTGCACGGTGATGCGGGGGGCCGGTTCATCCTTGACGGCCTTCTGGCGCAGCTCCAACCGCTTGATGGGCAGCTTGAGCCGGAAGTTGCCGATCTGGACCTCCGCCTCGCCCGCCCGTTCGTTGAGCGTAAGCACTTCGCCGCTGGCCTGCAAATTGGCGACCCACACGCGGTCCCCTACTTCGATGACCCCGGCCAGCCGGTCCAGCCCGCTGCCGGGCCGGGCGACGGTAGTGTCCACGGCCTCGGTGTCACGGCGGCGGCGGGCGACTTCCTTTTCCGCCTCGGCCAAGAACGCGTCATGCGTCCCCACCCCACCGCCAAACTGGGCGGCGCGCGTCAACTGGCGGCGGGTCTGGTCGATCTCCTGGCGCACTTGGTCCAACTCGTTCTGCATAAGCGTGCGCGTCTCGGCGATAACCTGCCGCCGCGTCTCTTCGATCTCGGCCAGTTGATAGCGCAGGTCGGCTTCGACCAACTGCGCCTGACGCTCGCGCTCCTTGGCGCGCTGGGTCGCGGTCTGGGCCTCGTGCTTGGCGCGCTTGATGTCGTCCAACAGCGAGTCGGCCTGGAGCGCGTCAGGGCGGACGATGCTCTCCGCCTTTTCCACGATGACCGGGTTCAGCCCCAGCCGCCGGGCGATGATGAGCGCGTTGGAGCGACCGGGCAGCCCAATGCTCAACTCGTAGGTCGGGCTGAGCGTCTCCACGTCAAACTCCACCGACGCATTGCGGACGCCCGGCGTGCTGTGGGCATAGAGCTTGAGGTCGCTGTAATGCGTGGTGGAAAAGGTCGTGATGCCGCGGTCGCGCAGGTTGTCCAGCAGGGCCATCGCCAAGGCCGACCCTTCATCCGGGTCGGTGCCCGCGCCCAGTTCGTCGAGCAGGACAAGGCTGGCCGGGTCGGCCTCCTCCAAAATCTCGATGATGTGGGTCATATGGCTGCTAAAGGTGCTCAGGTTTTGCTCGATGCTCTGTTCGTCGCCGATGTCGGCATAGACGCCCTCGAAGACGCTAAGCCGGCTGCCCGGCTCCACCGGGAGCATAAGGCCCGACTGGGCCATGAGCGTGAGCAGCCCCACGGTCTTGAGCGTGACCGTCTTGCCGCCCGTGTTGGGGCCGGTGATGACGATAAGAAAGGTCTCGTCGTCCAAATAGACATCCACCGGGACCACGGTCTGCGGGTCCAAGAGCGGGTGGCGCGCCCGGCGCAGGTCGATCACCGAGCCGGGATGGTAGACCGGGTCGCCCGGCGCCCCTTCCACCGTGGAAGCCGGGATAGGCTTGTCGGCGGGCCGCATGGCGACCATCTCCGGCGCGCTGCCCTCGATGGTATAGCCATACTTGGCGCGGGCAAAGATGAAATCCAACTCGGCCAAGATGCTGATGTTGCGGCGGATATAGGTCGCCTCGTCGGCCACCAGTTCGCTAAGCTCAGTCAGGATGCGCCGGACCTCGCGCTCCTCCTGCAATTCCAACTCG
>CAYJQA010000710.1:0-2660 GCA_964372065.1 uncultured Litorilinea sp. | reverse complement strand
CTCATGGGGCGGATCATCATGCGGCTGTTGACCCAGCGGAGGAATTGCTCGAAGTTGTCCAAGCTGCCGTTGGCGATCTCGTTCAGGATCTCCTGATAGTCGATCAGCCCGGCATTGAGCACCATGCAGATGTAGGCCAGATAGTCCTGGTTGTCTTCCGTGAGGAAATGGTACTTGCCGCGGTTGAGTTCGTGATAGTGATGCTCGAAGGTGGCGCGGTCAAAGTTGTCGCCCAAGACGGCATCCATGGTGCGGAAGATGCCTTCCAGCCGGGCTTCGTTGATCACGTGATCGTTGCGCCCTTTGGCCCCCAGCGCCGTCTTGTCAATATCCACAATGGCGACTGTGCGGCTGTCGACGTGCAGGTCCTGGTCCAACAACCATTTGGCCCAATCGCTGAGCGCCGCCCACCGGTTGGTATTAAAGATGTTGTCGCCGTTGACTTCGGCGGCGGGGCTGTCTTTGGCCTTTTCCGACCCGATAAAACATGCGCCCGCCCATTCGGTGATGGTGCGCATGTTGGTATAGGCGCGGCCGTCGTTAAAAAAGGTGTCGCCGATAAACAGAATCTCGCTCAACTCCACGTTCACCTTGCGGAGTTTCTGGGCCTGTTTGGCAAACCAAATCGCGGCTTTGGCGTATTCGGGCTCTTGCTTGCGCGGGATGCGCTCGTTGGAGACATCCATGCGATACCCGGCGGATTTCAGTCCGGGCAGACGGCGGTCCAACGGCTCCAGATTGCGGTAGATGACCATATCGCCGAAGAAATCGGCTAACTTGGCCCGGCCAAAGCTCGCAAGCTTCGTCTCCGCCCGCCCGGAGGATAGCTCGGTGGATACAATGTTCGTGGTCGACGCAGTAGTCACATTCACCCCCCTGTCGCTACGACATAGCCAACGGGGGAGCGCTGCACAGGCCGAGTTCATCTATTCGACAAGGCGAACAGGGATCCTACGACCGGCAGCGCTCCTTCCGCATTCCTGTACAATTACGCCCACTGCAGCGACCGGGCGAGGGCAGCCGCTTCCGGCCCCAAATACCCCTGCGCCACGAGCAGCTCGGCGTTGAGCAAGCTCCCACCCGCCGCACCGCGGATGGTATTGTGCCCCAGCACCACAAACTTGTAATCCAGCAACGGATCGGGCCGCAAGCGCCCGACGACAGTCGCCATGCCGGGCACCGACCCCGCCAACCGATCCAGGCGCGGCTGGGGCCGATCCTGGGCCGTCGTGTAGATCACCGGCGGCTGCGGCGCGGTGGGCAGCTTTAGCTGCTGCGCCAACGGCTGATACTCCGCCCAGGCCCGCACGATGTCGTCCTGAGACGGCTTCTCAGCGAATTCTACGCTGACCGCTTCCAAATGTCCATTCCGCGTCGGAACCCGGTTGCAGTGGGCGCTGACCACAAAGTCCGCCATGCGGATGCCTTGCCCGTCAAACGTCCCCAGCAGCTTGTGCGGCTCCTTCTGCTCCATCTTCTCTTCTTCGCCGCCGATGTACGGGACCACGTTGTCCAGGATGTCCATGCTGCTGACGCCGGGATAGCCCGCGCCGCTGACGGCCTGCATGGTCACCACAAAGAGCTTGGTCACCTTAAACGCCACATGCAGCGGGTGCAGCGCGCTGACCAGATGGGTCGTGCTGCAGTTGGGGTTGGTGGCGATAAAGCCGCGCCAGCCCCGCTTGCGCTGCTGAATATCGATCAGCGCGATATGCTCCGGGTTGACTTCGGGGATCAACAGCGGCACGTCGGCGTCATAGCGGTAGTTGCGGGCATTGCTGCACACGCCGTAGCCCGCCGCGGCAAAGGCCGCCTCGATCGGCCCGGCCGTCTCCGCGGGCAGCGCGCTAAAGACCAACTGCGCGTCGAAGCCCGGTTCACACGGCAGCAGAATCGCGTCACGCAGCTGCGCGGGCATATCCCCGCGCAGATTCCAGTTGCACGCCGCGCCATAGCGTTTGCCCGCGCTGCGCTCCGACGCACACAGCGCCGTAATCTCAAACCAGGGATGCCCCTGGAGCAGTTGCACAAACCGTTGGCCGACCGCGCCGGTCGCCCCCAATACGCCAACCTTGATCTTAGGAGGTTGCATAGTTCGTTGCTCCGTCATGCCCCGCAAATCACGGCGGGGACCGGTGGCCGCAATACCACCGTCCGCTACGCCGTGTAGGCCAGTTCGATAATGTCGCTCAGGACGCCGGCCGCCGTCGCGTCGACTCCCGCGCCCCGCCCCTGGACCACCAGGGGGTTGGGATCATACCAGCGGGTAGTGAACTCTACCAGATTATCGCTGCCCGTCAAGCGCCCCAGCGGGCTGGTCGCGGGGACCACCACGGGGCCGACGCGGCAACGCCCGTCCGCCACTTGGGCGGCATAGCGCAGCACGTTGCCGTCCGCCGCCGCGGCGTCAACGCGCCCGCGAAAGTCGGCGTCCAACTGCGGCAGCGCGGCCATGAACTCGCTCACGGAGAGCTTGCTCATCTCGGCCGGGTAGAGACTTTCCACCGCGACTTGGTCCATGTCTAAACGCCAGCCCAGCCCACGGGCCAGGATGAGCGCCTTACGCGCTACATCCACCCCGCCCAGGTCGTCGCGCGGGTCCGGCTCGGTATAGCCCAGCCGATGCGCCTCACGCACCACGGCGCTGAACGGTTGCCCTG
>CAYJQA010000709.1:1172-2670 GCA_964372065.1 uncultured Litorilinea sp. | reverse complement strand
TTTCGATTGACCAGGGCCGCGCCGTGGAGGAAAGCGGCCCCAACCCCTCGCGCAACGGCTTGCAGACCGTCACGCTGCTGGACGCGCTGGCCGAGCTCAAGTTTGAGGCGGCCATGGGCGGCGCGCGGCGCGACGAGGAGAAGGCCCGCGCCAAGGAACGTTTCTTCTCGCACCGTGACCGTTTCGGCCAGTGGGACCCCAAGAACCAGCGCCCGGAGTTGTGGAGTTTGTTTAACGGGCGCAAGCAGGCGGGCGAGCACTTCCGTGTCTTTCCCATCAGCAACTGGACCGAGATGGACATCTGGCAGTATATCGCGCTCAACCACATCGAGATCCCGGAACTCTACTTCTCCCATACGCGCGACGTGGTCCGGCGCGACGGCATGTTACTGGCGCTCTCACCCTATATCACGGTGATGCCGGGCGAGACGGTGGAGAACAAGATCGTCCGTTTCCGCACGATTGGCGACATGACGTGTACCGGCGCGGTAGCCTCTACCGCGGCCGATATCGGCGCGATCATTCAGGAGATCGCTGCCGCCCGCGTAACGGAACGTGGTGGCCGCGCCGACGACCGGCGCAGCGAAGCCGCCATGGAAGATCGCAAGAAACTGGGGTACTTCTAGCTTATGGAGAACGAAGAATTCACCGTGCGCCCGGACGTGCAGGCGGCGTCCGTGGAGCCGGATAACCAATATCTCGCGATGGACCTGCTGCGCTTCACCACGGCGGGCAGCGTGGACGACGGCAAGAGCACCCTCATCGGACGGCTGCTCTATGACAGCAAGGCCATTTTCGAGGATCAGATGGAAGCCGTGGAGTTGGCGAGCCGCAACCGGGGCGACGCCTATGTGGATCTGGCGCTGCTGACCGATGGGCTGCGCGCCGAGCGCGAGCAGGGCATCACGATCGATGTGGCCTATCGCTATTTCGCCACGCCCAAGCGCAAGTTCATCATCGCCGACACGCCCGGCCACATCCAGTACACGCGCAACATGGTGACGGGCGCGTCTACGGCCGAGATGGCGATCATCCTGATCGACGCCCGCAAGGGCGTCGTCACCCAGTCCAAGCGTCACGGCTTTATCGCATCGCTGCTGGAGATCCCGCACATCCTGGTGGCGGTCAACAAGATGGACCTGGTGGACTATGACGCCGAGGTCTTCCGGCGCATCGTGGCGGACTATACCGAGTTTGCCACCAAGCTGTCGGTGCAGGACCTGACCTTTATCCCCATTTCGGCGCTGATGGGTGATAACGTCGTGCATAAGAGCGACAAGATGGCCTGGTATGACGGACCGACGCTCATGCACCATCTGGAAAACGTCAACGTGGGCGGGAGCCGCAATCTGGTGGACTTCCGCTTCCCGGTACAGATGGTGGTGCGGCCGCACCAGGACTTTCGCGGCTTCGCCGGACAGATTGCCTCGGGCACGATTGCGCCGGGCGAGGAAGTGGTCATTTTCCCGTCGGGGCGCGGCAGCCGCGTGCGCGGGAT
>CAYJQA010000709.1:0-1162 GCA_964372065.1 uncultured Litorilinea sp. | reverse complement strand
GACCAAGAACTGCCGGAGGCCGCCGCGGGCGACTCGGTGATGCTCACGCTGGAAGACGAGATCGACATCAGCCGCGGGGATATGATTGTGCGCAAGAACAATCTGCCCCAGGTGAGCAACCAGTTGGAGTGTACGCTTTGCTGGCTGAACGAGGAACCGCTCAATCCGCAGAGTCACTATGTGCTGCAACACACGACGCATCAGGTGCGCGCGTTCATCTCGGAGCTGAACTACCGCATCGACGTGAACACGCTGCACCGCGACGCCGCCCACACGCTCCAGCTTAACGAGATCGGTCGTGTCAAGATTACGACGACGCAGCCGCTCTACTTTGACCCCTACCGGCTCAACCGCGGCACAGGCAGCTTCATCCTGATTGACCCGCATACCAACGTGACGGTGGGCGCGGGGATGATCCGCCGCCGCTCGCGCACGCTGGAGGAAGTCGTGTCGGTGCAGCCGGAGCGCGTCAAGTCGCCTAACGTGGTCTGGGAAGGCACAGAGATCACGCGCGAGATGCGCGAGCAGCGCAACGGCCATCGGGCGGCGGTGCTGTGGTTTACGGGCTTGTCGGGTTCGGGCAAGAGCACGGTGGCGCGCCAACTGGAAAAGCGCCTCTATGCCCAGGGCTGCCAGACAACCTATCTGGACGGCGACAACGTGCGCCACGGTCTCAACGGGGACTTAGGCTTTACGGCGGCCGCCCGCAAGGAGAACATCCGCCGTGTGGCCGAGGTCGCCAAGTTGGGCTATGATCACGGCAACATCGTGCTGTGCACCTTCATCTCGCCCTTTGCCGCGGATCGCGCCTTTGCCCGGTCGCTGCTGCCGGAAGGGCGCTTTGTGGAGGTGTACGTCAAGTGTGACCTGGAAGTCGCCAAGCGACGCGACCCCAAGGGGCTGTATGCGCGGGCGCTGGCCGGGGAGATTCCGGAGTTTACCGGCGTATCGTCACCCTATGAGGAGCCGGTCAACCCGGAAATCGTGGTCGAGACGGACCTTCGCAGCGCCGAGGAGATCGTGGATACGATCATCGAGGAATTGACGCGGCGGGGGCTATTGGCGGTCTAGGGCGACGCGGGATCGCGCCGCAGGAGAGCTATGGGCAAAGAACAACTGATACACAAGTTCGCAAGCCGCCAAGCGCATGTGGCGGTGGTGG
>CAYJQA010000708.1:0-2673 GCA_964372065.1 uncultured Litorilinea sp. | reverse complement strand
GGCCGGCGCAGGCCGCCGGCAGCCTGCGCGCACGCCGGCGCGCGGGTTGTGAGCGGCTCTTACCGGCGCTCTCGTGGGTCTAGCTCAGCCTTGCCAGGTGCGAGGCTCAAGCTGGAACACCCGTCACGATGTGGAGCGCAACCCAGCCATTGCCCAAGGGGGCTATCGAAATGCCAAATCCATCCATCGTAGTTGACTCGAGGACCATCCAGCCGTCCAACGGACATTTCATCGAGCCGCGCCGCCTGCGCGACCATGCCACGCGCGTGAGCCGTCGCGTCCAGGCTGTGCCGCCTTCCGGCATCCGCCGCTACTTTGACATCGCCGCCACCATGGAAGACGTGGTCAGCCTGGGCATCGGCGAGCCGGACTTTGTGACGCCCGCACCCATCCTCGCGGCGGGCATCGCCAGCTTGCAGCAGGGCCACACTGCCTATACCTCCAACGCGGGTATGATCGAGCTGCGCACCGCGATCGCGCACAAGCTCGCCGCGCTCTACGGCGCGCCCGCCTATGACCCGGAGACCGAAGTGCTGGTCACCGTAGGCGTCAGCGAGGCCATGTACCTGATCATGCAGGCCATCCTCGACCCCGGCGACGAAGTGATCGTGCCGCAGCCCTGCTTTGTCTCCTACACGGCCGGCGTCATCCTGGCGGGCGGGACGGTGGTGGACATCCCCACCTACGCCGCCGACGATTTTCGCGTGGACCCGGCGGCCATCGCCGCGGCCATCACCCCGCGCACCAAGGCGCTGCTCATCGGCTTCCCCAGCAACCCCACCGGCGCCGTCATGGACCGCGCCGGTCTGCTGCAGATCGCCCGGTTGGCCGAGGAACATGACCTCATCGTCATCTCCGACGAAATCTACGACCGGCTGGTCTACGGCGACCACCGCCACGTCATGTTTGCGAGCCTGCCCGGCATGAAGGAGCGCACGGTGCATCTGGGCGGCATGAGCAAAGACTATGCCATGACCGGCTGGCGCATCGGCTATGCCCTGGGGCCGGCGGACCTGCTGGGCGCGATGCGTAAAATTCACCAGTACCTGATTATGTCCGCCTCTACCACGGGCCAAGAGGCTGCGTTGGTCGCGCTCACCGACCCCGGCGTGGAAGACTACGTCGCGGCGATGGTGGCGAGCTATGACGCGCGGCGGCGGGTGATCGTCGACGGTCTCAACTCGATTGGGATGGACTGCTTCGAGCCGAAAGGCGCGTTCTATGCCTTCCCCAGCGTCAAGAAGACCGGCATGAGCGAGCACGAATTCTGCGAACGGCTGCTGGTCGAAGAGCGCGTGGCCGTCATCCCCGGCAGCGCCTTTGGCAAAGGCGGCGAGGGGCACGTCCGCTGCGCCTATGCCGCCAGCATGGAGAGCATCGAGAAGGCGCTGGAGCGCATGTACCGCTTCATGCAGCGCCACGGCTAGACGACGCACACGCCAATCGAAAAGGGGACGCTCGCGCTGTGCGGGCGTCCCCTTTTGATTTGGCATGTGGGATGATGTTGGCGAGCCTATTCGCCCAGGCCAACCCCTTCGGTGAGAGTCAGCACACCGCTGAGATGTACCACCAAGGACCGTTCCGGGTCCATGATGGTCACGTGCGATTCTCCGCCACTATCTTCGTGAATGACCACCAGCGTCTGCGCGTGGAGCACCAAGATATGATCGTCCACCGTCATCTTGGCCGCCATCTCTGCGACAACCGGCGCGATCTCCGGTGCAGCGCCGGCCCGCACCGTCGAAGACATGTCGAACAAGGCGGTCGCCAGCGTGGCCAAAGCCACCAACACGGCCAGAATCGCGGACGCCGGTCGCAGCATCACCCGTTGCAGCATGACGAGATTGGCCTCCTCGACCGATGCGCTGATGACGACGGCAAACAAAACCGGGACGCAGCTTCAGCCTACGTCCCGGTTATTATGGGCCGATTAACGCTTTGTTAGCGGTCTATCCGTCCAGCTTGCGCCCAACCCCGGCGCGGCGCAGTTCGTCGTCCAGCCGCAGCTTAAAGACCTCCAGGTGGATGGAAGGCTGGCGCAGGTTGAGTGTACCGATGCGCCGGTTCATCTCCACGATGTCGGCTTCCCAGCGCGTGACTCAGCGCAGCCAGGTCATGGCGACGTCATGCCGCCGGGCGTCGTCGCCGGCCATTTCCCACTGCACGCGGGCTTGCGCCGCGACGCCGTGCAGCTTCGCGCGGAACGCCTCGATGGCCTTGAGAACTTCCTTGCGCTCGGCGATCCAATCGGGCGTCAGGTCGTTGTTCTGGAGCAGCTTGAAGGCCATCAACTGGTCTTCGGGGACAAACGGCTGGCGGCTCACGTCCAGCGGCTTGCCGCGCCCGGGCAGGTTGTCGAAGTCGCCCCGGCGCATGGCTTCCTCGATGCGCTTGGCGACCAGATCGCGCCATTCTTCCATCTCCGGCGCGGCATCCTGGCCGGGGTCTGGCCCGGCGTTCCGGGTGGCGGGGGCGGGCTGTGCGTCCTGCTCGCGATATTCGCCGGCCTGCTCACGGGCCTGGCGCACGCGCGCCGGACCGGCCGGCGGGCGATAGAACAGCAGACGGGATGGCTTGCGTGGGGCGTTGCTCATGGTGATCCGGCCTATAGATGCAAAATTGCCCCCTACCGACAGGGAGCAATCGTCCAACCTAGTGTACCAACGCTTACAC
>CAYJQA010000707.1:0-2673 GCA_964372065.1 uncultured Litorilinea sp. | reverse complement strand
TCCCCGCGCCGTTCAGGCCCAGGAAGGCATAGATTTGGCCTGCGTCCACTTGGAGGCAGAGGCGATCCACGGCCAGGGTGTCGCCGTAGCGTTTGACGAGATCGTGCGTTTCGACAGGATGGTTCATGGGTGCGACTCGTTGTGTTGGCTGGTGATGGGGTCCGTCCCCACACCTACATGGGCCGCGACCTCGCCCAGACAGAAGGCGGCGATCAGGTCCAGCAGCAGCGCAAAGGCGGGAGTCAGCGCGCCGGGGCCTAAGTCGTCTTCGTGCAGGCTGGTGAAGAAGACGGCATGTAGCAGACCGTCGACCTGACTGGGCTGCGCCTGGATGGGGATGCCGGCGTCGCGACAGCACGCGATCAACTCCTCGACAAAGACACGGTCGTTTTCCAGGTGCGCCTGGAGCTGCGCAGCGGGAATCCGTCCGGCGAGCAGTTCATAGTCGCCGCGCGTGAAGATCTGCAGGACGGGGATGGTTTTCCACAGGGTAAACGCCTTGTGCAGGACGGCAAACAGGCGCGCGCGGGGGGACGGGCCGGGCTGGGCGACGGTCGCCAGGACCGCTTGCCGGAAGCGCTGTTCGGCGTCTTCCACCACATCCATGAGCAGGGCTTCTTTGGACGGGTAAAAGAGGTAAAACGCCCCCTTGGAGATGCCGGCGGCGGCGGCCAGTTCTTCGACGGTGGTCTTGCGCAAGCCAAAGGCGGCGAACTGGCGGCGGCCCTGCTCCAGCAGACGCGCGGCGATGAGTGTCTTTTCGTGGGTGGAAAACGCCTTGGGCATATCTGTTCCCTTGTAACCGTATGACCAATTTATCATTATGGTCACACAGGTCATTATCGCGCTTGGCCGCGCGGCTTGTCAAGCCCCAACCTGTGGTGTTGCGGCGGCACTGTGCGCCAACGCACAGCGCGCCGGTGTACCGGCCACTAGTCCGGGGCGAAGCCGGGCGCGATGCTAGGAGCCGCTACCGGCAATGGCAGCGACAGGCAAGCAGGAGGCGCACAGGATGATCGGGTTGGTGGTCTGTTTCTTAGTGGCGGCGTTGGCGGCGACTTTTGTGTTGGAGGGGCCGCTGGCTGAGCAGAGGAGAGAACGATAGGTGGCTGTTTTCCCGTGTAACAGCCACCCGGTTAGGGGGCGGGCAGACGCAGACGGCGACGCGCGCCGTGGGGAGCGATGGCGAGAGAGCAAGTTGGAACACCGGGAACTCTGTCCGTGAGTAGGTGACTCACAGGTTCGCCAGAGCGTGCTGCCATTCACCACGAAGGTGGCTCACTGCGGTTCCGGGCCGGAGTCGTGACTAGGCTCGTGAGTCCCGGCGGTCAAGCCGCGGGACAGGTGTGGCAAAACGATGTTGGAATCGGCGCGATTATCGCGCAACTCGGGCGCGGACGCAACCCGCAATTTCGCGCGCCGCTTGGGCGGGTGTCCGGCCAAGATGACTGCGGCTGTAAGTCGCGCTGCACGGATATGGCCGTGCGCCAGGCCCCGTGCCGTGGAAAGTCCGCGTGCGCGGCGGCTGCAATCGCCATGCACTCTGGCGCACTTATCCACAACTAGATATAGTTATCCCCAATCGCGCGACCCCAAGTCTCGTCAGGAAGGTGTGAGTTATCCCCATTTGCGGCGGAAAGCCTCCAGAGAGGGGAGCGGGGGAGGAGAGTTGTCTCACGCCAAGATCGCAAAGGCAGAATGAAGTGCAAACTGTCGTTCCGCGCCCAGTGGGCTGCCGGCGGGATTCCGAGCGTTAGCGAGGAATGACAAAATCATGCCCACTGTGCCCCGCTCTGCCTTTGCGTTCTTGGCGTCTTGGCGTGAGATTTCTCCCCTCTCCGCGATCTAGTGATCCATGCCGGGCATGGCGGCGTCCATGGCGACGACGGGAACCTCTACCGTCATCTCGCCCGCCACGGCAAAGACCAGCGTCAGCGGTAGGGTGTCGCCCTCGTCCAACGCTGCGTTGACGCCGATCAGCATGATGTGATAGCCGCCCGGCTGGAGCATGACGACCGCGCCCGCAGGCACGGGCAGCCCGTCCACCAACTGGCGCATGCGCATCATGCCGTTGTCCTCGACCGTCTCATGGATTTCCACGGCCTGGGCAACCGGGCTGCTCGCGCTGACCAGCGTATCGTCGGTCGCGGTGGTGTTGTGAATGGTCATAAAGACGCCGCCTGTGCCGCCGGCCGCGGGGATGGGGCGCGCCCGCACGCTGCTCAGCGATACGGCGTCGGACGGCACGCCGGCTACGGTCACGCCGGCTTCGCCGACGGTGGCGGTGATGTCCTGGACGACGGTGGTCCCGTCGGCGAGCGTGACGGTCACGGTGATGATCCAATCACCCAACATGCTAAAGGCAAAGGGGAGCTGATAGCGGCCATCGGCCACGCCGTCGGCGTCGTCGCTCACCGCGGCCGCCTCGACCGGGACCATGCCGGCGTGATTCATGTTGCCCACCAGCGCCGCTTGGGCGTCGGTGATGGGTTGGCCGGCTGCGTCCGTCACCTGGACGATGAGGTATTCGCCCAGACGGCCTGCGGGCGCGGGCAGCAAGGCGATCTGTGCGGCCGCGGGGGTGGCGGCGGACGGCTGCGCCATAGGCGCTATACAGCCCGCGAGGAGCAAGGACGCGACCAGCAACCAAACCGGGCCGCGCCGGTTCCGCAC
>CAYJQA010000706.1:0-2679 GCA_964372065.1 uncultured Litorilinea sp. | reverse complement strand
GCCATGCGCCGACGGCGATGTCGTCAAAGGCGTCGTTGTTGGTGTGGCCGACGATGGCCGCGGCCCAACCAAAGTTGTCGTCCGCCAGTTCACCGGTGAGGGTGACGGCCAGGGTGGGCAGCGCGGCCGCGCTGCCGGTGTAGACATAGACCAGCCCCACATCGTCCGTCCCGGAGATGTTGCCGTTGGGCGCGCCGACGAGGAAGTCGTTCACGCCGTTGGCGTCCACGTCACCCTTGCCCGCGACACTGTAGCCGAACTGGTCATTGGTGTCCGTGGTGGGGCTGGTGAGGGTGATGACGTTGGTGTGGGTGAGACCGCTCGCGCCGCCAAGATAGACGTAGGCTTTGCGGGCAACGGGCGCGCCGACCAGCAGATCGTCGCGGTTGTCGCCGCTGATGTCGCCCGCGGCGGCCACGTCAAAGCCGAAGTTGTTGCCGATGAGTTCGCCGGCGGCGGTGAAGTCGGCGGTGAAGGGTGGAGTGATGGCCGCGCGGACGGCGTCCGGCGCCGTGAGCGCGGCGATGAGCGCGATGAATAGGCTGCCTGCCAGCGCGAAGACACCGAACAGACGCTGGTAGCGTGCGATGGTAAGACGGGTTGGTTTGGACATGGACAATGCTTCCTCCTCTTGCCAATAGCTGTCTCGCATGAAGTGCGCGCCTCTATCCTATACCAAGTTGGCCGATCTTCCCATGTCGCGATCTGGCGCGGCGGCGGGGCGGCCAGCGGGAGAGGTCTCACGCAAAGTCGCCAAGAACGCCAAGTCAGAAGGGGAATGCTGCGCGCCCAGGCTCAGCAGGACGGAGGGGGTAGGCGACAGCCACCGAGGAAAGCGGCGGTCGCCTGTGGGGTCGTGCGGCGTTAGCGAGTGAGCACGGGCAGGAAGAGGCTTTCTTGGTTGGTGAAGCGGCCCACGATGAAGGGGCCGGTCTTGCCGTCTTCGTCGCGCAGACGGACGCGCCAGTAGTAGCTGGTCGAGTTTAGCGCAAAGGTGGGCGTATAGCGGGCGTTGTCGGTGCGGTCCTTCTTGGCTGCGTTGAAGGCCTCGTTGTCGGCGATCTCGATGTCATATTCGGCCGCGCCCGCTAGCGGCGTCCAGACAAAGCTGACGTCGCTGTCGACGTTGCTGCCCTGGGCCGGCGCGACCAGCGTGGGGGGCAGGTACTCTTTGTAGAAGGCGGCGGGCGCAGTGTAGGCGCCGACGCGGTTGTCGGCGTCGATGACGGCGACGCGCCAGTACCAGGTGCCGTCGGTCAGGCTTTGGTTTTTGACGAGGCCATAGGCGGTGCTTTCCGTGTCCACCGTGACGGGCGAGCCGAAGTTGGGGTCGTCGTCCCACTGGAGGCGGTACTTGGGCGCGGCCAGGCGCAGGTCGCCGGTATTGGTGATGACGGGCGTCCAGGCAAAGACCGGCTGTTGGTGGATGATCGCGCCGTCTAGGGGGGCGATCAGGGCGGGCGTCAGCGTGCGCTTGACGAACGTCTGGATGGGCGACCACTGGCCGGTGACGGTGTTGGAGCGGCGCATGGCGACCCGCCAGTAATAGGTCCCGTCGGCCAGGGTATCCAGCGGGGTAAAGCTGTTGCCGTCAATCTTCTTGTTGATGAAGGGGTCGCTCAGGTTGGCGTCGGCGGCAATCTGGATGGTATAGCCCGCCCCGCCTTCGACGCGCTCCCAATAGAAGGATGGCGTGGTGCGCGCCTCCGGGACGGCGGCGATGGTCGCGGTGGGCGTGCCGGGCAGGTAGCTGGCAAGCTTGAAGCGCATAGGCGGCGACCAGGGGCCGGTGTCGTAGCCGTCCTTCTTTTCGCCGTAGTATTCGTGGCGGAAGCGGACGCGCCAGTAGTAGCTCTCTTCATCGTTCATGGCCGCTTTGGGGTGAAAAGCGGTGGGCGCGAGGCCATAGAAGGACCCGGTGTTGGTCTCGAAGGTTTCCCAGGTTTCCACGATCTCCGTGAAGTCAATATCGCGCGCGATCTGCACCTGGTAACCGTCGGTGGAGTCGAAGTAGGGCATGCGCCAGCGCACCGCGGGCATCTCGTGGAAGACGAACGGGTTGGCGAAGGGCGTGTCAAACGGATAAAGCGGCATGGGCATGTCGGACAGGAAGGCCGGGAAGCCGATAGTGTTGCCGGTCTGGCGCGGGATGCTGTCGTGGATGCCATCCGCGCCGCTGCCGCTGCTAAAGACGGTGATGGCGATGCTGCGTGTCTCCTGGCCGCTGATGCCGGGCAGGAGGTTTTGGGGTGGCAGGTTGATCTGGATCACCCCGGCGGCGGGGTCAAAGGTGACATTGTTCAGGATGGAAAAGCCCTGCCACTGATTGTCCTTCCAGCCGCGGAAGTCGGCTTTGGTGATGGTCTCACCGCTGCGGTCCAGATAGAGGACGTATTCGGGCTGGTAGCGCGGGTCGGTGGTGATAGGCTTGCCGCGCGGGTCGCCGGGGCCGCCGACGCCGGGTTGCTGGCCGATGTCGATATAGACGCCATAGGTGACGTCCCCCACCGCGCCGGGGTCCACGCTAAAGGCGATCAGCCAGGTGTAGTTGTTATTCACGTCGAGCGAACGGTCCTGGGCCATGTGAAGGTCGCCCAGGTCGTAGGGGGCGGATTCCTTGTTTGGGCTGGAATCGACATAGCTCCACTGTTTGTCATAGAGGTCGCCGGTGTCAAAGAG
>CAYJQA010000705.1:0-2683 GCA_964372065.1 uncultured Litorilinea sp. | reverse complement strand
GTTCAAGACCACCAAAGGACGCGGCTATGGGGTTACCGGTTACGCATCGCACGGCGTGCCTCATGCCCGCAACAGTGAACTCTTCTGGAAGACGCGAGATGAGTTCATGGCCGCCTATGGGGTTGAGTTTGCGGGCTATGGCGAGAAAGTTGCCGGCGCCGAGGCAACGGAGCAAGCCGCCAGCCACATCAACACGGTTAAGGAAGCGCTGGCCGGAGACAAAGCCTTTGTCGAATGGCTTACGGACCGGTTGGTCGCCATTGGCGACAGCGTGCCGCGCCAGAAATCAAGCAATGTGATTGTCGATATGGGCAAAGACCTGCTACGGGATGATCCCACCTTTACGGACTATCAGAACTATCCCCAGCAGTTGTTTGCCAAACCTGGCGCCAAATCCGCCAACCGCAATGGTTTCCGCACGTTTGGCGCCTGGATCAACTCCTATTCGCTGGAGAAATATGGGCGTCCGTTGGTCATCGCCATGTCGGCTGATCTGGCCGGCTCGACCAACATAGCCGGGTTCATGGAGGATTTCGACGGCAAGAAGGGTACCGGCTGGTACGATCGGAACAAGAATCCCCACGGCGCATTGTTGCCGCAGATGATTACCGAGTTCACCAATTCCGGACTCTGTGCAGGCATCGCCGCGACCAACCTTGCCGGTGACCCCCAACACAAGTTTGCCGGTTACATCAGCGCCCATTCCACCTATGGATCGTTCTCTTATCTGGGTTACGGTTTGATGCGTCTGCTGTCCCAACTCGCCCAGGATGCCGACATCAAGGTGGGCAAGGTGATCTGGGTCGCCGGTCACTCCGGACCCGAGACGGCGGAAGACTCTCGCACGCACTTCGGCATCTTTGAACCCGGCGTAACGCAGCTCTTCCCCGATGGGCAGGTCATCAACTTGTATCCCTGGGAACACAATGACGTTGCGCCTGCCATTGGCGCGGCCCTGGCAACCGACGTGCCAATCATCGTTTTGCATCTGACCCGCCCCCCCATCGAGATTCCCGACCGGGAAGCATTGGGGATCGACTCCCATATGATGGCGGCCAAGGGCGCGTACGTCATGCGTCACTTTGATGGCCGACCCCAAGCCGGAACATTGCTGGTGCAGGGGACGAGCGCAGTCGCCAATACGGTCAAAATACTGCCGTGGCTCGCTGCCGAAGGCCCCAATATGAAGGTCGTTTGCTGTGTATCGTATGAGCTGTTCCAGTTGCAGACGGACGACTACAAGAACCGCGTGTTGCCCAAGACGGAATGGCAGAATTCCATGGTGGCAACCACCGCGGCACGCCGCAATATGAGTGACTGGATCTGGAGTCAGGAAACGGAAGCATTCACCTTGAGCGCCGATGCGG
Organism: uncultured Litorilinea sp.; assembly: GCA_964372065.1. Lineage (GTDB taxonomy): Bacteria > Chloroflexota > Anaerolineae > Caldilineales > Caldilineaceae > QEUY01. Next base: position 1,316 of record CAYJQA010000705.1, on the reverse strand, counting down.
ATAATCGCTGGCGCACGGGCGGAACCGTTGATGAAGTGATTGCCGAAGCACACCTGGATGTCGAAAGCATCAAGCAAGGCATCCTGCGGTTCGCGGACCGTTGAGGGCTTCACAATCCCTGGCCTGCTGGACAAGGATAGTCAGGTGAGTTTGTCTCCAGGAGGAGTTGGGGTAGCCTACACGGGGTCGATCGTGTAATCCAAGGTGCTCTCTGTGAATGGCTGTTCCGCAGAGAGCACCTCTGCTTCCCAGCGCCGGAATGGGGCTGTCAATGGGTCTGTCATGCGGCGGATCCCCATGCCGCCCGAAGCGGTTTCCCGGCCCGGCCAATTCTCGCGCGGATTCGCTCCCGCCTTTGGTAATCGGCCCGGCCCAAGTGCATAATACGACAATTTGCTTCGACGCCCATTACACCCTTCGTCGCTCGGCGTCCCCGTGGATCACGCCGACTTGCACACATGGAGAGCACCTATGACTAGTGACACCTTGACGGTGACCGACAATCGCACCGGCAAGACCTACGAGATCCCCATCCAAAATGAGACGATCCCGGCCACGGCGCTGCGCCAGATTCGCGTCAATCCCGACGATTTTGGCCTGATGGCCTATGACCCCGGCTACGGCAACACCGCCGCCGCCAAAAGCGCCATCACCTACATCGACGGCGACAAGGGCATACTACTTTATCGCGGCTATCCCATCGAGCAGTTGGCGGAGCATAGCACCTTCTTGGAGGTTGCCTACCTGCTGCTGAACGGCGAGCTGCCGACTCAGGCGCAGTTGGACAAGTGGGTGTACGACGTCATGCACCATACCTTCGTCCATGAAACCCTAGCGCGCCTGCTGGAGTCGTTCCGCTACGACGCGCACCCCATGAGCATGCTTATCAGCGCGCTGTCCATCCTATCCAGCTTCCACGCCGACGCCAAAGACGTGGACGACCCGGCCGCCCGTCAAAAGCAAATCCTGCGCATCCTGGGCAAGCTGCCCACCGTCGCCGCCTTTGCCTATCGCCACCGCATCGGTCGCCCCTACAACTATCCCAATAGCGACCTCAGCTATACCGCCAATTTGCTCTACATGCTGGACTACATGGGCCAGTCTTCCTATGCCGTCAATCCGGTCTTGGCAAAAGCACTCGATGTCCTTTTTATTCTGCACGCCGACCACGAGCAAAATGCATCGGCAGCCGTCATGCGCAACATTGGTTCAGCCAAGTCCGACCCGTACAGTTCAATGGCAGGCGCGACAGCCGCCCTCTATGGCCCCTTGCATGGCGGGGCCAACGAAGCAGTTGTGAAGATGTTGACAGAAAT
>CAYJQA010000704.1:0-2686 GCA_964372065.1 uncultured Litorilinea sp. | reverse complement strand
GCCTACGCCGTTGGCGAACCCTTGCCCCAAGGGGCCGGTGGTCGTCTCCACGCCGGGCGCATGGCCGTATTCAGGATGGCCGGGCGTCTTGCTGCCCCACTGGCGGAAGGACTTCAACTCGTCCAACGGCAGGTCATAGCCGGTCAAGTGGAGCAGAGTATAGAGCAGCATGGAGCCGTGACCGGCGCTCAAGACAAAGCGGTCGCGGTTGATCCAGCCGGGATTGGACGGGCTAAAACGCAAGTGGCGCGTCCACAGGGCGAAGGCCGCCGCGGCCATGCCCATGGGCATGCCGGGATGGCCGGACTTGGCCTGCTGGACCCCGTCGGCGGCCAACATGCGGATGGTGTTGATGGCCTTGTTGGCAAAAGCCGCATCGATTTTGCGGTCGTCTAGGGCGGGCAGTGAAATGGTCATGCGATACCTCGTTCTCTGCGTCACAGGGATTTGCGGCACGCCGGGGCGCGCCAGCGGTGAGTCTGGAAACGGCCAGGCGCATGGGTGCGCCGCGCCGAAAAGGTCGCGAATAAGCCCACACAAGCGGCGCGCCGTCCCCTATGTTGCGGTGCACGCGCCCCGTCCATTGTCCTTTGGATGGCGGGTCTTGTCAACTCAACCCGGCCAATGGCGGGCCATCCGGCATCTTTTTGTGCGGCGCGGTCACTTGCGGCATCGTCTGTTGCGCGCGCGGTGGGGTCGATTTGGGGGAGACGCGCGGTATGGGGTACGATAGTAGATTGGGCTGGTCAACCGACCGCCACGGCGGTCATCCGGACGTGCGGCCCCCTGATTTTACGGCCAATATGCTCTTGAACCTGATCACACATGCGCTGCCGGACTTGTGGCAGAACCGGGCGCGCCGCGGCCAACTGCTGAGCGGTATGGGGATGCTGGTCGGCATGGGTGCCGGGCTGGCCGGGCACGCCATCCTGCGCGAGCCGCTGCACGTGCGGCTGGACCACATGACCATTCGCCTGGCCAACGGGCAGGGACGGCTGCCGCCGGCAGGGCTGCGTATCCTGCACCTCTCCGACACGCACTTTCGCGGCGAACACTGGCGCGAGCAGCCCAAGATCGACTGCATTCGCCGGGCGTGCGCCGGTCTTCAGTATGATCTGCTGGTGCATACCGGCGACTTCCTGCACTATGACAGCGGGCTGCAAAACGTGCTGACGCTCCTGGACGCGCTGCCGCGGCCGCGCGTGGGCGGCTATGCGGTCTTTGGCAACCACGACTATGTGACCTACAGCCACAGCGGGATGCTGGAGCGCGCCTGGGCGAAGTTTAGCGAGATGCACACGGCGCGCAACGGGAACCACGCCCGTTCACCCTGGGCGCTGGCCGGGACGATGGTCGAGTTCGCCGACTACTTTGCCAACTCGCCGCTGGACCTCAAGCGCGTCGGCAACAACGACGTGGACGCGCTGGAAGCAGGGCTAACGGCCCGCGGGATCACCCTGCTGCACAACCGCTTTTTGCGGCTCAGCGAACCGGGCCGCGACCTGGACGTCTATTTGGCGGGCGTGGACGATGTGACCGAGGGCGCGCCCGCGCTGGACCGGGCGCTGGCCGCGATTCCGCACGGCGCGCCTACCATCCTGCTCAGCCACAACCCGGACATCCTGCTCGACCCATCCATCGCCCGCGTGGACCTGGTGCTCTCCGGCCACACCCACGGCGGACAGATTGTGCTGCCGCTGCTCGGCGCGGCGCACACCCAGTCGGAGCATCTGCACCGCCACGAAGTATCCGGCTATCTGCGCCGCGGCAAGACGCAGGTCTACATCACCCGCGGCATCGGCGAGGGCATCCCCATCCGCTTTGGCGCTGCGCCCCAGGTGACGCTGATCACGGTGCTGCCGGGGTAGGAGCACGCGTACCGGCGAAAAAGGGCTTGCCCCGCGCCGCGGTTCCCCGTATACTGCGCCATTACCGCCCCCATCACAGCCCTTCATCGCAACGCGCTTTGGCGATCTCTTTGCGAGGAGGACCTATGCCGGACTTGCGCCCATCGTTGGTATTCTTGCATGTGGTGGCCGCGTTCGCGCTCGTGGCCGGGCTGGTCGGCCGCGAGTTGTGCCGCCGTCTGGCGAATCGGGCGTCCGACATCCAGCAGTTCCATACGCTGATCCAGGCCAGCGGGCGTTTTGAGAGCCTCATGGTCATCCCTGGGTCCACCGCTGTGCTGGTCATGGGGCTGGTGGTGAGTTGGGCGCTTGGATGGCCGCTGTTGGGGACGCTGCAAGGCGGGGCAAAGAACTGGCTGTTCGTCTCGCTGCTGTTGTTCCTCACCCTGATTCCCGTGATCCGGTTCATCTTTCTGCCTCGCGGCAAACCCTTCGAGGCGGCGCTGGCCGATGCGTTGGCGCGCGGCGCGATCACCGACGATCTGCGCGCCCGGCTGAACGACCGGGTGGTCGCGGTCGCGCATGTCTACGAAGCGGCCGTGATCTTGGTGATCATCTACCTGATGGTCGTCAAGCCGTTCTGACGGCGCGCAGTATGCGCGGCCCGGCGGCCTCGCTTTTGACAACGTCTTGCCAGTTTGTATACTAGGGTACTGCAAACCGGGCTACATCTCTGTTACCCTGCACGGGTACATGGCGCTTACGGAAAAGCGCGCACAACTACCAGTCGGACAAGCATGAAGGAGGAACCCATGCCGTTTTCGTTACCGTCTCTACCC
>CAYJQA010000703.1:0-2698 GCA_964372065.1 uncultured Litorilinea sp. | reverse complement strand
GGGCAGCACCAGCCCGATCCCCAACACGCGCAGCCCATATCCCTGCGCCTGGTAGAGCGCCTGGCGCACCAACTCTTCCGCCGCATCCAGATAGTCGGCCTGCGGTTGGCCCGCGCTCATGCGCACGCGGCGTCGCCAGATCACCTGGGCCACAAAGTCGGTGAGGATCACATGCACGCCGTCGGGCGCGATCTCCGCGCCGATGGCGCAGCCGCCCAGCGGGTTCAGCTCCAGCGACAGACCGGGACGGCCCAGTTTGGTGGTCTGGAACGCGGTTTCGTGGATGAATCCCTGGTCAAGCAGGCGGGAGACGATGGTCGAAACGGTGCTGCGGTTGAGGCCGATGCGCTTGGCAAGGTCGGCCCGGGAGAGCGGCGCGTGCAGCCGCAGTTGGTGCAGCACGATGGATGCATTGTGCTGGCGCACAACGCCCTGATCAGCCTTGCCGGGAGCGTAGATCATATGCGCTTGTCGTGGTCGTGCATGGGGACCGGCGCTTGGATGCGCACGGACTCATCTGTCTGCCGATCCTTGCCTAAGACCGGGGTTGATTGGAAGGCCCAATCATTCCATACATCATGCTACATTCGATTGATTCCGTTGTCAAGCATTGGAATTTTTTCTGCGAATGCAGCGGGACGCGCCAACGCGCGCCCTCTTTGGCAAAACAAGTTACGGCTGCGCGACTAGGTGGCTTTCGCCCGCGACTGCCGGGCGCGCGAGATGGCGATGTGCAAGATCGTCTCGCCGCGGCGGGTTTCGATGGTCATGGGCAAGGGGAGTTCGCGGAAGAGGTGAAAGGCCGCCAGGTTATCAACCTGGATGGTGGCGATGATGGTCCGCACGCGCATGCGCCGGGCCAACGCGACCACCCGGCGCAGCAGTTGATAGCCCACGCCGCGGCCCTGGAAGTCGTCGCGGACCACGACGGCGACTTCGGCTTCGGGCGCGTTGGGCGCGTCGTCGGGCCGCGCCAGGCGGACCACGCCGACGATGGCTTCCGGCTCGTCGTGCAGGTCCACGGCGACCACGGCCCCGCCCGCGGTGCGGTTATCCACACCGGCCAGGAGCGTGGCGTACTGCAGCTTGGCCTCCGCCGGGAGATTGTTCATCGATTGATGAAAACGGCGGCGGCGGCTTTCGGGCGAGAGCCGGTCAAAGAGGTCGACCAGCCGCGGCGCATCGTCGGCGCGGATGAAGCGCGTCAAGAGGCGGTAGCCGTCGCGGGTCGTGAACCAGGACGGAATCGCGGGAAAGCGCCGGAATAGGTCAAAGATGGGCAGGCGGAAGATGGTCGTGTCCCTCCAGCCGTGTCACGGCGCGCCAGTCCAGCCCGGCGAGCGTGGTCAAGGGCAAACAGGCCGGGCCTGGCGTCTGCGCCAACATGGTCGCGAGCGCGGGGTTGGCGGCCAGCTTGCCCACCGCAATGCTGGGCATGGCGGCGCGGCGGGCCGCGGTGATGCCGTGGATGCTGTCTTCGATGACCAGACAGGCCGCGGGGGGCGTGCCGGCCGCGGCCGCAGATTGCAGAAAGATGGCGGGGTGCGGCTTGCCGTGGGGCAAGGTCGCGCCCGACATGAGCGTGACAAAGTAGTCGCCAATGTCCAGTTTGGCGACGACCGCGGCGATGTTCGCCATCGGTCCGGACGAGCTGATCACCTGTGTGCGTCCGGCGCTGTGGAACGCGGCCAGCCAGTCGGCGACGCCGGGCAGCAGGCACAGCTCGGCGCTGGGGAGCAGGCTGCGAAAGGTGGCCTCTTTGGCCGCAGCGACCTCGGCCACGATGGGCGCGTCGGCGGGGACGCCAAATAGCTCGCTGAGGATGGCGCGGTTGCTGCGCCCGAAGCCCGCCAGAAACGCTGCCTCGTCATATGCCACCTGATAGTCGTCGAAAATGATCTGCCAGGCGCGGAAGTGGAGTTCTTCCGTGTCGGCAATCGTCCCGTCCAAGTCCCACAGAATTGTAGCCATAGAAGAGAAAGTTGTCTCACGCAAAACGCCAAGGCGCAAAGGAAGAAAAGGAAAAGACATAGATCATTCCTCGGCCTGGCGGCCTCTGAATGACCAAATTGCCCACCTCTTGGTATCCATTGTACCGCATCCGGCGGCGCAAAGGCTCACGCTGATACGGCACTACTTTACTTGTCGGGCTTCTACTGTGCCTTGGCGTCTTTACGGCTTTGCGTTAGATTCTCCGCCTCCGCCCGCGCCTTGATGCCCAGCATCATCTTGCGCTCCATGAGGAACTGGATCGGCTCCAGCATGACTTGGTTGACCAAGCGACCGGCGAAGGTGGGCGTAAAGTCCGACCGGGTGCGGACGATGAGCCGCGTGCCGCCATCCGGTGTGGGGTGCAGGACAAAGGCCCAACTGAGATAAGCCAGCCCCGCAGCCAAGGCTTCTTCGCACGTGCCGGGCGCGGCGAGCACCAGCGCTTCTTGTGGGACAATCTCGGCCGCTTCGAGTGTCAGGTCGACGGCGTAGCCTTCACGCACCAGGCGCACAGGGTCGCCCACGGCCAAGTTCTGTAGCTCCGGGATGATGCGGTCCACGCTGTGGATGTCGCACCCGACGAGGTTTTCCAGCCAGTCGTAGCTGTAGAGACCGCCGCGGCCCTGCCCCATCTGCACCAGCCACGGCCACACGGCGGCGGGCGGCGCGGCGATGGTGACGGCGCGCGTCCATACGTTGCGCGGGG
>CAYJQA010000702.1:1016-2718 GCA_964372065.1 uncultured Litorilinea sp. | reverse complement strand
TGACCGCTGGCAACGTTAGGGCGTGCGCGTGCTCAATGTCAGCGTGGGCGGCGACTTTGACGAGCCGTGGCAGGTGAACCCGGTCTGTCTGGCCGCGGAGGAGTTGAGCCGCCGCGGGGTGCTGGTGGTCGCGGCCGCGGGCAATCGGGGCCGGGCGCAACTGCTGGCCCCGGCCCAAGCGCCCGCGACACTTACCGTGGGCGGCGTGGACGACGCCAACCGGCGCTGGTCGCCGTTGGACCCGGCGGATGTAGCCCGGCTGGCGTTGTACTCGCACAACTACGGGACGGTAGAGCAGGGGGGCGAGGTCGTCGCCAAGCCGGAAGTCCTGGCGCTGGGCAAGTGGCTGCCGTCGCCGGTGCTGCCGCCCAGCCCGGTCTTCGCCGAGATGGCGGCCATCGCGCATCTGCGCGAACGGTTGCTGGCGGACGGGGCCGGGCTGGCCGAACTGGCGGAACACTGGGTGCGGGCGCTGCATGACGACCCGGCCTATCGCCGTGAGCATCCTGCCGCGGGGGCCGATGCGTGGCGCGCCGAGATGTGGCAGGCGCTCCGCAAGCGCATGAACGCGCACAAGTGGATTCATGCCCATTATCAGCACGTGGACGGGACGAGCGTCGCGGCGGCGCAGGTGGCGGCGCTGGCGGCGCCGCTGTTCCAGGCCAACCCGCGCCTGAGCGCAGCACACGTGCGGGCGATCATCCTGGCGACGGCGCTGGCGCTGCCGCAGCTGCCGCCTGCCCGCACGGGCGCGGGGCTGATCCAACCGGCGCGGGCGACGGCGACGGCGCTGCACGCGCCGGGTGGCCCACTGGCGGGGCTGCCGCTCAGCGGTACGCAGCCGGGCCGCGCCCCGGACACGCCCATCAGCGGCGGCGAGGTTGCGGTCTATTTCGGGTTATGGGCGCCGGACGCGCACAGTGTGGGATTGTTGGGGGATTTCAACGGGTGGGCGCCGGACGCCACGCCGTTGGTCCGCACGCACGGCGGCTGGTGGCATGGCCGGGTGCTGCTGCCGCCGGGCCGCCATGCGTATCGGTTCTGGGTGGCGCACGGCGCGGACGGCGCGGGCGAATGGCGCGCGGATCCGGAGAACTCGGCGCGATCCGAGAGTGGTTATGTCAACGACCATGCCGAGGTCGCAGTAGGGTAGGGCGGGGCCGCCGCAGGCGCTCGTCCGGACAAGTTGCCCGGACGGTCCGGCGATGATACGATTGCAGGCGCGAATCCTGTTGACGTAACCGGAGAGGCATCTCGACCATGCACCGACAACATCACCGCTGGTACAGCCCCCGTTTGCAGCGCGACATGGAGTTGTTGATTCACGGGCATGCCGGGGCGCGCGTATTGGTTTTTCCCACCAGCCAGGGCCGCTTTTATGAGTATGAAGACCGCGGAATGGTCGCCAATCTGGGCGACTCGCTGGAGCAGGGCGCGCTCCAACTGTTTTGCGTGGACAGCGTGGACGCCGAGAGCTTTTACTGCAAGTGGGCGCATCCGGGCGGGCGCATCTGGCGGCACGTGCAGTATGAGGACTACATCCTACACGAAGTGCTGCCGTTCACCGAGGCGGTCAACCAGAACCCGTTTCTGATCGCGCATGGGTGCAGCTTTGGCGCATATCACGCCATGAACATCGCGCTGCGCCATCCGTACCGCTTTGGCCGCGTGTTGGCGCTCAGCGGCAAGTATGATTTGACAG
>CAYJQA010000702.1:0-1006 GCA_964372065.1 uncultured Litorilinea sp. | reverse complement strand
CTATTACGACGAGAACATCTATTACCACACGCCGCGCCATTTTGTGCCGAATATCAGCGACCCCGGCATCCTGGCGGCGCTGCACCGGATGGACATCATCATGGCGATCGGCCGGCAAGACCCGAATATCGAGGACAGCCGGGCGCTAAGCCGCGACCTGTGGGCCAAAGGGGTCTGGCATGCGCTGCGCGAGTGGGACGGCTGGAGCCATGACTGGCCGTATTGGGCGCAGATGACGCGTATGTATATCAGCGGCGCGCAGTAGGGCGGCGCTGGCGACCGTCGCGACGGTTACCGGGTCATTGGGCAGACAGACATAGAGGCGAGTGAGCAAGCGGGCCGAGCGAGACACCGGCGCATCCGGTACGATGCAAGGAGCAGCGAGCATGGGCGAGGTCAAGCGAGTGGGGCTGATCGTCGGGCGCGAGTGGAGCTTTCCGCCTGCGTTCCTGGAGGAAGTCAACCGCCGCGACGCCGGCGTGGTGGCGGAGTATGCCAAGTTGGGCGGGACCAAGATGAACGAGCCGTGTCCTTTCGCCGTCTTGGTGGACCGCATCAGCCATGAGATTCCCTACTATCGCGCCTATCTGAAGAACGCCATGCTCCAGGGGGCCTACACGATCAACAACCCCTTCTGGTGGAGCGCCGACGACAAGTTCTTCGAGGCGAGCCTGGCGACGCAACTGGGTGTGGCTTCACCCAAGACGATTGTCCTGCCCATGAAATCCTATCCGGAGGGGGTGGTGACGGACAGCCTGCGCAATCTCCAGTACCCGCTGGACTGGGGCGCCATCGTGGCGTATGTGGGGCTGCCGGCCATCCTCAAGGATGCGTGGGGCGGCGGCTGGAAGCATGTGTACAAGGTCAACACCATCGACGAGCTGATCCACGCCTATGACCAGACCGGCACGCTCTGCATGATCCTGCAAGAGTTCATCGAGTTCGACCAGTATGTGCGCTGCATCTGCGTGGGCCAGGACAACATCATGCCCATCAAGTATGACCC
>CAYJQA010000701.1:0-2740 GCA_964372065.1 uncultured Litorilinea sp. | reverse complement strand
GTGTCACATAGCTGACCCCGTCGTAGCCCGGCTTCAGCCACTCGAGCGCGTCCAAATATTCCTGGCGCGCGGCGGACGGCTGGGCAAAGATCACGTCCTCACAGCCTTCCACCATGCGGCGATAGTTGTCGGGTTGGTACATGTACGTGACAAACTCGACGGCGGCATCCTTAACGGGCGATGACGCGTTGACCATCATGGGGTGGATGCGGGCGATGGACTTGTTGCTCGCCCACGGGATGGGCGCGCTGCGCAGCAAGGGATACAGGTCGGGCGCTTCCGGCTTGAAGCTGCCCACGGCCGCGGAGACAAAGAGGCCCTGGGCGGTCGCGCCGGTGGAGAAGAGGCGGCGTCCCGTGGGGCCGTCCGCGCCCTGCGGCATGGCAACGTCGTACATCTGCTTGAAGAGCTTGAGACCGTTGATGATCGGCTCAGAGGTCAGGAGCGGCGTCTTACCCTCGGCCCATATCCCGTCGTAGGGCATGCACCACTCTTCCAGTTGGAACCAGAAGTCGGCGGGTTCGTTGACCAGGTGGGTCGCCCAGAAGCCGTACTTCTGAGCGTCGCGGTCGGTGAGTGCTTCGCTGACGGCCACCCACTCTTCCGGCGTGGTGGCCGGCGTGATGTTGGCTTCCGCGTAGCGTTGGCTGTTGTAGAGGATGCCAAAGGCCACGGTCACCATGTCGAGGCCGTAGAGGTGGCCGTCTTTGCGCAGGGCGTCGTGGGCCGAACTCAGGTCGGTGATGTTGTTGCGGGTGAGGACGTCATCCAGCGGGGCCAGGAGGTCGGACTGGATGAGCCGCGGGGCCAGTTCCGGCGTCGCCATCACGATGTCACCGTCGAGCTGACCGGACTGCGCGCCGACAATGGTCTTGGTGGAGTAGGCGTCAAAGGGTGTGTTCTCCGCCACGACTTCGATTTCCGACTGCGACTCGTTGAACTCTTTGATGAAAGCAAGCCAGGTCTTGCCGCGGTTACCTTCCTCGAACCACCATGACAGATAGCGGACGGTCTGCTTGGCGCCGGTGTTGACGGCGGGGGCAGAGCTGGCGGCGGGCGCGCTGGAAGGCGCGGCGGGCGCACAGGCCGCCAACGCGGCCGCGCCAATGCCGAAGGCGGTGGTCTTGAGGAAACTGCGGCGGCTGATCAAATGGGACTTCTGGGACGACATGGGTTCTTCTCTCCTTGTGGTTCCTACGCGGTGCGGTTCCTGCCAAAACGTCGGTTTAGCAAAACAAGCCCGGCGGCGCTGGTCTTTGGGGAGAGCGATACGCCGAACTTCACGAGTGCAACTGAGCCGCTACCGCGGAAAGGAATGGGGAGGCGGTACGGCCCGATGCGAAAAATGGTACGGCTGCCGAGCGCCATACCACGGCAATTGCCGCTCATGCGTGTCACGCGTGCGACGGGCAGAGAACATACACCTGTTTCACCGGTCGCACGGCTGTCCCGTCTTAGCTGTCTTGGGCGCAGCGGCAAGTATAGCGCGCAGGAATGTGGCTGTCAAAGGCACTTGCGGGCCACGCGGGTGTGCGACGGGAGCTTGCCAAGATTCTATGAAATGCTTGACATTTGTCAAAATCTCGTATACCGTATACGGGCTCAGTGCTTCACCCGTTCACTTCCAACACAATTGACCTGCCCAATCGCGGCGACCGGCGGCGACTGCCGTTTGCCAGGGTTTGCCCCCTGGCGAGAGCAGCGCGTTGCCTGGCGTCAGACTCCCAGGAGTCTGCCTGCGCATGGCGTGGCCGGACCGCGCTGTTGGACTGCCGAAGGGCGCGCCCACGCGGCGGTCGGGCGGCAGGCCCTGGGCATGGGAAGCGGAAAGACTGTCCACCTCCAGCGCACTCCGTCGTTTGGTGTTTACATACATGTGCGGAACACTACCTGCGGTCGGCATTCTGCGTCCATACCTAGTGAAAGCAAGGAGAGAGTAGCGATGACCAGCCCCGTTTCTCAGTGGATGAGCCGCCGGAAATTCCTCAAGCTGACGGCGTTTGCCGGTGCGGGCGCAGCCCTGGCGGCCTGTGCGACCGCGCCGGCGCCTGCGGCCGCTCCGGCCAGCGCGGATGCGGGCGCGGCCCCCGCGATGGAGGGCGCCACGGTTAACTTCCTGGGCGGCCCGTGGTCGTTCCTGCCTGAGCTGGATACCGTGATCGAAACGTTTGCCAACGCCTGGGCCGCCGAAAACAACGTCACGATCACCTATGAGCGTGACACGCAACTGCTGCCCAAGATTCAGGCGGCGATCGAGACAGGCGGCAGCGCGAACATCATTCAGTACAGCTCGCCGCCGACGATCTTCGCCAACGCCCTGGCCGACGTCAAAGACCTGGCCGACGAATTGAGCGCCGAGGGCGGCGGCTACTTGCCCAACGCGCCGTATCAGATGGTAAGCGACGGCAAATGGCTGGGCCTGCCCTTGGGCCAACACAATTGGTTCATCAACTATCGGCAGGACTGGCTCCAGGAAGAGGGCTACGATGCCTTCCCGGAGACATGGGACGAGGCGCTCGAACTGGGCAAGGTGCTCAAGGCGAAGGAGCGGCCCTATGGATTGACCCTGTCCGACCAGGCCGGCGGCGACGGCAACGCCGTGCCGCGCATCATGCTGTGGGCCTTCGGCGGCAAAGAGTTCAACGAGGATGGGTCACTGGCGCTCGACAGTCAGGGGACGCTGGACGCGCTCAACTTCTGCATCCAACTGCACAATGAAGCTGGCGACCCCGGTGAAGTG
>CAYJQA010000700.1:0-2749 GCA_964372065.1 uncultured Litorilinea sp. | reverse complement strand
CCGCCAGACCGGTAAGACGGCGATTGCGCTGGACACGATCATCAACCAAAAGGGCAAAGACTTAATCTGCATCTATGTCGCCATCGGCCAGAAGCAGTCCAGTGTGGCCCAGGTGGTGGGGGTGCTGGAGAAGCATGGGGCGATGGAGCATACGGTGGTGGTTTCCGCTTCGGCGGCGGACCCGGCCGCGCTCCAGTATATGGCACCGTATGCAGGATGTGCGATTGGCGAGGAATTCATGGAGTCCGGGCGCGATGCGTTGATCGTGTATGACGATCTTTCCAAGCATGCCCAGGCCTATCGCCAGGTGTCGCTGTTGCTGCGCCGCCCGCCGGGACGTGAGGCGTTCCCCGGCGACGTGTTCTATTTGCACAGCCGCCTGTTGGAACGGGCGGCGCGTCTTTCCGATGAGTTGGGCGGCGGTAGCTTGACGGCGCTGCCGGTGATCGAGACGCAGGCCGGTGACGTTTCGGCGTATATTCCGACCAACGTGATCTCGATCACCGACGGTCAGATCTTCTTGGAGAGCGACCTGTTCTATGCCGGTATTCGCCCGGCGCTCAACGTGGGTATCTCGGTGAGTCGCGTGGGTGGGTCGGCGCAGACGCGGGCCATGAAGAAGGTGGCGGGCCGTCTCAAGTCCGAGTTGAGTCAGTTCCGTGAGTTGGCGGCCTTTGCCCAGTTCGGCAGCGACCTGGACGCCGTGACCCAACGCCAACTGGACCGCGGTCGCCGGATGCAGGAGTTGCTCAAGCAGCCCCAGTATCAGCCGATGCCGCTGTACAAGCAGGTGGTCAGCATCTGGTCGGTTTCCAACGGCTTTGTGGACAAGGTGCCGGTGACCGAAGTCAAGCGGTGGGAAGCGGATGTGCACGCGTATCTGGACGCCAACCACCCGGAGATCGGCCAATCGATCATGAACAACCGGGACCTGACCGCGGACACGGTCGAATCGCTGAAGCTGGCGTTGACGGACTTTAACCGGACCTGGAGCCCAGCCGGCTTGTAGGCACATGGCCCCGCTTGCACGCCGGCGAAAACCGGCGCGCAAGCGGGCCGTTATGGCCGGGCCGGTCCAGAGAGATAAGGGTGTCCCTTGGCAAGCACACGTGAAATCCGGCGGCGCATCCGTTCGGTCAAGAACATAGCGCAAGTCACCAAGGCGATGGAAGCCGTTTCGGCGGCGAAGATGCGGAAGGCGCAACAGCAGGTGTTGGGGACGCGTCCCTATGCCCGTGAGGCGCGCGAGGTGTTGTCGTACATTGCGCGGCTGCCGAATGTGGAAAACGAGTTCAACTCGTTGATCAAGAAGCGCGAGCCGGTCAAGCGCTGTGGCATCCTGCTCATCACGGCGGACCGTGGGTTGGCCGGTGGCTTCAACGCCAATGTGATCCGGCGCGCGGCGCAATATATGCGCCAGCGGCGGCAAGAAGGGGTGCAGGTGGAAGTGGTGACGGTGGGGCGCAAGGGCCGCGATTGGCTCATGCGCTATGACCGGGTGGTGCGCGGCGAGTTTACGGGCCTGCCCGATTCCCCGTCGTCATCGGATGTGGGGTCGATCACGCGGCGCCTGGTCAACGACTTCACCTCCGGCTATTTCGATGAGGTGGTGATCATCTCCACCATGTTTGTCAACACATTGCGCCAAGTTCCGGATGTGCAGCAACTGCTGCCGATCCTGCCTGCCGAGAAGGTTGAAGGGATGGCCCCGGAGTATATCTTCGAGCCTTCGCCGGAGGCGGTGCTAAAGGAAGTGCTTTACGGCTTCACCGAAGTGCAGATTTTGCAGGCGCTTTACGAATCGATCGCCAGCGAACACTCTGCCCGCATGGTTGCCATGCGTAGCGCCACCGACGCCGCCAACGAGTTGATTGACAGCCTGACGCTGACCTATAACAAGGCGCGCCAGGAGAGCATCACCAACGAATTGATGGACATTATTGGCGGCAGTGTGGCCATGGAAGCCGAAGCGGCCTAGCCAGAACCTGCGCGTATACTCTGACACGGACTAGGAGGCCCGGAGTGGCAAAAGAACTGGTTGGAACAGTCCAAAGCGTCATCGGACCGGTCGTGGACTTCGTCTTCCCGGAAGGTGAATTGCCTGAGATTTATGACGCCGTCCTGGTGAAGATGGACGACGGTACCGAACAGACCTTTGAGATCGAACAGCAGTTGGGCGCTAACGCAGTGCGCGGTGTCTCTATGGGCAGCACCGACGGTCTGCGCCGCGGGATGCGCGCCGTGTCGCTGGGGCAGCCCATCAGCGTGCCGGTGGGTCCGGCGACCCTGGGCCGCCTCTTTAACGTCACAGGCAAGCCGATTGACGGCAAGGGAGTTGTGGCGGCGGAGCAGCATGCTCCTATCCACCGCCGCCCGCCCTCGTTTGAAGAACAGGCGTCCTCGGCGGAGGTCTTTGTGACGGGCGTCAAGGTCATTGACCTGATTGCGCCCTTTACCCGCGGCGGTAAGACGGGCATCTTCGGCGGCGCCGGCGTCGGCAAGACGGTGGTCATCCAAGAGTTGATCCACAACGTGGCCGAGTTTCACAGCGGTTATTCGGTCTTTGCCGGGGTGGGCGAACGCAGCCGCGAAGGCAACGACCTGATGCGCGAAATGCAGGAATCGGGCGTCATCGACTCGACGGTGATGGTATTCGGCCAGATGAACGAGCCGCCCGGCGCGCGCTTGCGGGTGGGGCTGACCGGCGTCACCATGGCGGAGTACTTCCGCGATGAGGGCCGCGACGTGC
>CAYJQA010000699.1:0-2770 GCA_964372065.1 uncultured Litorilinea sp. | reverse complement strand
CGCATGAAGGTATTGGAGCCATGCCAGCCGCCGTTCTTGAACACGACCGGCGTGCCGGATTCGGTGCCGGTGTCCCACCCTGGGCCAAAGCTGGAGAAGCCGTCCCACGGCGACCACAGCGTGTTCAGCGCGGCCGCGTCCAGGATGTCTTCGTCAATCAGTTTGACGCCCAGCCGGGCCAGGTCATAGGCCGAGCCTTCCAGCCCACCGCCCAGAACCTTCCACGTGGTGTTGTCCGGCGTGAGCGCGCTGTTGTCGGTGTCATACAATGTGGAGCGATTGGCGACCGCGTTGCTCCAGCGTTCCACCCGCAGCGAAGTCAGCCCGAACGGCTCCGATAGCATGTCCCATACGATCTCGTCGATGCTTTTGCCGGTCGCGCCTTCCAGCGCCGCCGCCAGCAGGCAGTAGCTGTGCGTGCTGTACATGGCGTCGGTGCCCGGCGTATAGGCCAGCGGATCGTCCTGGAAGAATTCGCACGCTGCCGTCGCGGTGGCGAAGTCGTCGTCGGTGTCGCCGTGCTCGGCGTAGTGGCCGACCCCGCCGCGCATGGCAGCCAACTGGCCGATGGTGTGGGTGTGGTGAGCGGGCAGTCCCGGCGCCCAGTTCCGCGTGGGATCGCTCAGGTCAAAGCCGGGCACCTGGTCCACGGTTTGTAACGTCAAGACGCCGGCAATGGCTTTGCTGACGGAGGCCAGGCGATAGACCGTGCGCGAGTGGGCCCAGCGGTCGGCCGCCACATCGGCGTCGCCGAAGCCGCGCAGATAGACCAACTTGCCCTTGTAGGCGATGGCGACGCTCATGCCGGGCACGTCGAACGCGTCCGCATGGGCCTGCACCAGGTCGGTCACCTCGTCCTTGAGTGCCCAGTCGGGGCGGTCGGAGTTCTGCCGCCACACGCCCAGATAGCGGCGCTGGTTGGCGGCGTTCAGGTAGACATCGTAGTCCACCAGGCGATAGCCCGCATCCCATAGTTGGTTCCAGCGATTGGTGAAGCCGTCGTAGCTCATGTCGCGATAGGCATACCAGCCGCGGTCGTTGCTGTTCTCAACCCAGATCGCAGCGAAGTTCTGGACGCCGCCGCGCACATACGATTCCAGGTCCATGACCCGGTAATCGTCCTTGTACTGCTGGAAGTAGTCGGCGTACTGCGCCTCGGTCATGTCGCGGCGCAGGACAAAAGCCAGGCTATCCGCGTTCTTGACCCAAGCCGCGGCGTAGCTGACGCCGGAGCCGTAGGCATACGCTTCGACGTCGACCGGGATATACCCGGCGTCACGATAGGTTTCGAACTTGGCCGAGAAATCCGCGCTGGAGCTGTTGCGGTAGGAGGCCCACTTGAGACTCTCCTGGTTCTCGACCCAGATGCCTGCCCAGTAGCGGGTCCCGTTGAGTACGTAGGTCTCCTGGTCGACGAGCCGGAACCCGGCGTCCTTGTATTCCTGCC
The DNA here is from genome assembly GCA_964372065.1 of uncultured Litorilinea sp. Taxonomy (GTDB): domain Bacteria; phylum Chloroflexota; class Anaerolineae; order Caldilineales; family Caldilineaceae; genus QEUY01. The sequence continues at coordinate 1,323 of CAYJQA010000699.1, read as the reverse complement.
ATTTGGCGCTGAACTCGGCGTGGGTCTTCTTGTAGTGCGCCACCCAGCCACGGCTGTCGGTGTTCTTCTGCCAGATGGCCCCGACGCGGCGCTCGCCGTCGACCACTTCCACCTCGATGTCGGTAAGCATGTAACCCGCGTCCGCCTTCTCGGCGAACTGGGCGTCGAAGGTGGCTTCGGACAGGTTGCGGTACGAGTACCAGGCGGTTGTGTCCGGGTCGAACACGGCTGACGGCAGGCCGCTACTAGCTTGCGCCGGTTTCAGGCCTGGTAGTCCCGCACCCATCACGACCGCGGCGGCGACGGCCGCCAGCACCCCTTTGCGTACCCGGTGCATCACTCGTTGCAGATTCATGGCTTCCTCCCCTAATGGCTCACTGTGCGGCTGCTTGGCCGCGTCGACACAATGCGGTGAGGATAGATGAGTCTGCCGCGGCAGGCGGCGCGCGGCGTCACCGCGGGCGCGTGTGCCAGCGCACAGCGCGCGGCGCGGCCGTAGCCGGTGGCAGTTAACCCTACGCGGCTGGTCCACTCTGGAGATGCTTCGTGGCGACCCGCAGGGCCAGCAGTTGGCGGATGTCGTGTAGTTCGTCTGCCGACCCGACCAGGAGAAACAGCCAGCGCCGCCCCAGTCATTGTGGTCACAATCAACCAACGTTTTGGATCCTCAGTACTCGACTGGCGTTGGACAAGACTCCATGATTTGCCGGTCAACCAGGCCACAACCTCAAAATAGCACCCCCCACATCGCCAATTCGGCATTGACACGCCGCCGCGGTGGTGATAAGGTAGAAACCGGAAACGTTACCGGAAAGGATACCGGAAACGATTTCTGCCACTACCCGATTTCGTTCTCAATATGAATCAACCTAAAGCCAACGTCACGATTCGCGATGTCGCGTCCGCCGCGGGCGTTTCGGTTACGACCGTCTCGCGCGTATTGAACGCACGAAAGGATGTCTCCCCGGAGACAGCCGCGGTCGTGCGCCGTGTCATCGAGGAAATGGGATATGCGTCGAACATGGCGGCGCGCAGCCTGCGCAGCCGCACGACCGGCGTGGTGGGCCTCATCGTGCACGACCTCGGGCACCCGTTCACCTCACTCGTGATCCGCGGCGTCAATCAGGTGACAGCGCAGGAGTACGATCTGCTCGCGTATGCCAGCAGCCGGCGTACCACGCAGGCATTGGCAAATTGGGAGCAGCAGTTAGTCGCGCAGCTCAACGGTAGTGTTACCGACGGCATCATCGTTGTGACGCCGAACGCCGCCACCTATCGCACGTCCTTTCCCGTGGTCGCCGTCGACCCGCACCAGGCCAGCAC
>CAYJQA010000698.1:0-2770 GCA_964372065.1 uncultured Litorilinea sp. | reverse complement strand
TCTCCACGGTGACCGTGTGATGGCCTTGGCTGAGGTTGTCGAAGCTGTTGCTTAAGTTGTTATGCGTGCCGGCCTGCCAAGCATCGATCAGGCGAATGTTGTCAATGTAGACGCGCACCCCGTCATCGACGCTGGCATCGAAACGGTAGTAGCCGCCCTCGAACCAAAAGCTACCCGTCCAGCGCACCGACCAGTTATCCACCGGGACGCCTGGCCCCGGCGCACCGTCGCCCCAATAAAAGCCTAACTGCTGGACGCCGCGCGGCTCGCCGCGGGTGAGGACGGGCGATCCGGTCAGATTGCGGTTGCCGAAATAGGTGGCCTGCCAGTCCGTGCCGGTCGCCAGTTGTACGACGTTGAAGACCAACTGCGCGTTGCCATCGGCCTCAAAGTACTCGATCCGGAAGGCATGACGTCCGCTGAGAATCCGTTGGCCGCCGATCTGGCGCACCGATCCGACTTGCCAAGAGGTTGCCAAGAGCGCACCGTCCACATAGATGTGTACCCCATCGTCGACCACGGCGTTGATGCTGTAGTTGCCGAAGCCAAAGTCGAGGCTGCGCTCGAAGACGGCGGAGAAATTGTCCGCCGGGATACCGGCCGCGGGAGAACCGCCGCCCCAGTTGAAGTTGACCGAAGACACGTCTTGGATGACAGCCGGGGTCCCTTGCACATTGCGATTGGTGTAGAACGACGCCTTCCAGCCGCTGAAGGTGGTCGCCGGCGCGGGGGTTGGCGGCGGCGCGGGCGATTCGACCGGGACCTGGTTCGCCGTGCCGCTGATGGCGACTAACTCGCCCAGGACCCAGCCCTTGACGCCGGTGCTGCAATTGACGCGCCACCAGGTAGCCGCCTGGTTGCGGGCGGCGATGGAACACGATTGGCCTGCCACCAGCGTGCCGACGGCCGGGTAGTCGGTGCCGGGACCGCTGCGTACATTGATGACCGCGGCTTCCACCACGATGGTCGGGATGACCGCGGTGGGCACCGGCGTCGGCGCGGCGGGTGGTTCGGGGGTCAGCGTAGCGGGGTTCTCGGCCTGGATGGCGGAAACCACAATCAAGGCGACGGCGTCGGCGTTGGCCGGCGCGTAGCGGTCGCCCCACACCTTGACCACGCCCTCCTCGCCCTGGCTCCGCAGCAGCACAATTTCGGCTTCGATGGCGGGCGTCTGGCCGACCAGCCCATACTGGTTGCCGTCCATCGCGGTCAGCAGGGTGGCGTAGGACTGCTTATCCGCTTTGCTCAGCGTTCCCCGCAGCGCGTAGACCGGGCCTTCGGCCTGAGCCAACGCGCTGCCGGGCCACACCAACGCCGCCAATAGAGCCATCCCCAGGATGGCCCATAGGGGCCGCCGCAGCGTCTGCGCTGTCACAAAATGGGTTAACATCTTTACTCCCTTACCCTCCATGAGGCCGCTTACCGGCCTGTCGTCTGCCCGTGATCGGGCGCGTGCCCGCTCGTCTAGGGCCCTACTTAACAATAAGACGGAAGACGGCCCATTAAAGTTTCGCCAAAAGTGCGGTCAGGAGCGCCGCGCTGCCGCTGATCCCATCCACTTCGATATGTTCATGGTCGGCGTGTGCGCCGTGACCGGGCACGCCCAGACCGTCCAGGGTGGGGATGCCCAACGCGCCGGTGAAGTTGCCGTCGCTGCCGCCGCCGGTGCCGCCGTCGGTGAGCGCCAGCCCCAACTCGCGGCCGACGACCTGGGCGCGGGCAAAGAGGCCGGCGGTGGCCGCGCGCTCCAGCGGGGGGCGATTCCAGCCGCCGGTGACCTGGAGCGTCGCGCCCGGCGTCACCGGAGTCAGCCCCGTCACACCGGCCATGAGACGGTCGGCCTCGGCCATTGTCCAGGCGCGCAGGTCGATCTTGGCGATGGCCTGGGCCGCGACCACGTTGGAGACGGTGCCGCCCTGCACCACGCCCACGTTGACAGTGGAGCCTTGCGCGGGATCGCCCAGGCTGTGGAGCTTGAGGATCTGGTGCGCCAGTTCGTGGATGGCGCTGATGCCCCGTTCCGGCTCCACCCCGGCATGGGCGGCGCGGCCGGTGACGGTGAGCGTGTAGGTGCCGCCGCCCTTGCGGCTGGTCTTGAGCACGCCGCCGGGCAGGGGCGATTCCATGACCAGGACATAGGCCGAGCGGCGGGCCTCGTCTTCGATCAGCGTGCGCGAGGTGGGGCTGCCCACTTCCTCGTCGGATGTGATGAGCACGGTGACGGGCCGGGGCAAGGCCAACTGCAAGTCGGTGACGGCGCGCAGCGCGTATTCGGCGAGCATGAGGCTGCTCTGCATGTCGAAGATGCCGGGGCCATAGGCTTTGCCGTCTTCGATGCGAAAGGGGTGGGTCGCCAGGCTGCCCACTGCCCACACGGTGTCATAGTGGCAGAGGACGAGCGCCGGGGCCGCGCCGGTCTGCGGGCCAAAGCGCGCGACCACATGGTTGCCGCGCTCGGCCGCGGGGATGACCTCGGTCTGCGCGCCCGCGGCGGTGAAGCGTTGGGCCAGGAAATTGGCGAAGGCGTCCAGCCGGGGCTTATCGCCGCTGGGCGTCTCCTGGGTCACCAACTGGCGGATCACGTCGATCATCTCGGCGTGGTGGGCATCGAAATAGGCGAATAGGGCTTGTGCGTCCATGTGGTCCCTCTGTGCGCTGGTGAGATCGGGCGAGCGCCGGCGTGCTGCGGCAAATTGTAACGGATGAGAGCGTATTCTGTCCATCCGCTGAAAAATCTAGCTAAATCGCGAAATTACTGATAAGCTCAGGG